>JAQXVU010000042.1 GCA_029225085.1 Eggerthellales bacterium
CATCTGGGAAGATCGTCCCGCCCTCGATCGACGAGGGCTGGGGGCGACTTTCTCTGCATATGACCTCCGGGATCCCGCTCTCCCGAGGTTTTGGACGGATTCCCCGGTAAATGACCTGCGGCAAAGGGCCCCTTCCGACGCTCGGCGAAGATCGGGCCCTGCTAATGCCCATTCGAGGCGGAAATGAGGCGCGATTCCGACGAAAGCGCGCCGCCGACCATGCTCCACCCCTCCCGGACGAGGTCGCCCGAGGCGTCCATGGGTCATTTACCGGGGAATCCGGCAGAGGAGCCCGATTCGGCGCGATCGGGAGGTCATTTACCGGGGAAGTCGCCCTGGACAGATGCGGGGAGCACTTCGCCACCGCCCTGGCAGGCGCTGGGGCCCTCATCGCGCGGGCGCGCGAGGGCTTTCCCGGCGGGTCTCTGCGCAGGCAATGCTGTTAGGGCGTCGGGAGGGCCGATCCTGGCCTTCGCAGAGCGAAGCGGGTGCGGCCAGGACTCGGTTCCCCCGACGGCCCCGCGGCGGGGTGTGTCATCGCGCGAGCCCTCGACCCCACAACGGGTGGCGGCATCGCACGAGCCTCAACGCTTCGAGCGGGGTGGCGGCATCGCGCGAGCCTCAGTGCCCCAGCACCACCTTCCACAGAGACGAAAGTTCCTTGCTTTGTTTCAACCTTGTGAAATATGAGGGCCCCATATACTTATGACAATCTAGAAAAAGCCCAGGTCAAAACCGTATTTACTTCTTCAGAACCCCTGAATCGGTCAGCGGGGACGTTACATAGTGGTAACAAAGCCCCCATACCATGCAGCCTGAAACATTAGTCAGGCAAAGGGTCCGAGAACTTTGCCCATCATTCAGGAGGAGAGGTGCGGATTATGATCCCACGTGAGGGAGAGGTGAGGATTCCTTCTGGTTGCGCTATTTCCGGCATTATGGACCGCTCCGGTGCACGCCACGATGGCTCCGACATCCTGAAATCCATTTCCCTGATGCACGATCGCTCCAACGGCCTTGGCGGCGGCTTTGCAGCATATGGAATCTATCCCGACTACAAGGACTTCTACGCCTTCCACATGCTCTATGAGAGCAAGGAGGCGCGTACTGCTACGGAGGCCTTCTTTGACACCCGCTTCGAGTGCGAGAAGCAGGAGGTCATCCCCACTGATGACGTGAAGAGTATCAAGCATGCTCCACTCATCTGGCGCTATTTCTTGAAGCCCGACCCTGTGGCTTTGCTTCGCAGCGAGCTCGACGAGGACGAGTACGTCATGCGCTGCGTCTTCCACATTAACTCGAACATCCCCGGTGCCTTCGTGGCATCTTCCGGTAAGAACATGGGCGCTTTCAAGGGCGTGGGTTACCCCGAGGAAATCGGCGAGTTCTACCGCATCACCGACTACAAGGCATGGCTCTGGACGGCTCACGGCCGTTTCCCAACCAACACGCCTGGCTGGTGGGGCGGCGCTCACCCCTTCACACTGCTGAACTGGTCCGTTGTGCATAACGGCGAGATCTCGAGCTACGACGCCAACCGTCGCTACGTCGAGCAGTTCGGCTATCACTGCGAGCTGCAGACCGACACCGAGGTCATCACCTACCTCTTCGACCTGCTGGTTCGCCGTCATGGTCTTCAGATGGAAACCGCCGCTCACATCTTCACCGCTCCCGAGTGGGACGAGATCGACAAGATGCCTCCCGAGCAGCGCAAGTACGAGACCGCTCTGCGCGCCGTGTATTCTAGCGCCCTCATCAACGGACCCTTCAGCATTCTCGTGGGCTCCGATCAGGGTCTGCTGGCGCTGAACGACCGCCTGAAGCTCCGCGCTCTCATGGTGGGCGAGAAGGGCTCGATGGTGTACCTGGCTTCTGAGCAGGCCGCTATCGAGAACATCTGCCCCGACGTCGAGAACGTGCGCTCCATCGAGGGCGGCGTGCCCTTCGTGGTCCGTCTTGACGAGGTGGCCTCGCAGCAGGCACCTACCGAGAACCTGCTCCGCGTAGAGCATCTGCCCGAGAACCTTACCGGCGTCATGCCAAGGAGGGACGCATAATGCTAGATTTCACTTTGCCCCGCTATCGCGTGGTGCGCGACGAGGACCTGTGCATTCAGTGCGGTGTGTGCGAACGCTCCTGCTCGAACAAGGTTCATAAGGTGGAAGAGGACCTGGGTAAGGTCACTGCCGCCCACAAGAGCTGCGTGAACTGCCAGCGCTGCGTGTGCATGTGCCCCACCGGCGCCCTGCACATCGAGAACTGGCCTCAGGTGGGCAACGGCTCTGCCAACTGGAACCTTCCTGCGTTGCAGGACATCGCCAAGCAGTCTCAGACTGGTGCGGTGCTGCTGGCTTCCATGGGCAACCCCAAGCCCTATCCTATCTACTGGGATCACCTGCTGCTGAACGCTTCTCAGGTCACCAACCCCTCTATCGACCCGCTCCGTGAGCCAATGGAGACCCGCGTCATTCTGGGCCGCAAGCCCGCCAAACTGGTGGTGAACGAGCGTGAGCAGAAGGTCATCACCGAGCTTCCTCCTCAGGTGAAGCTGAAGACCCCCATCATGTTCTCGGCAATGAGCTTCGGTTCCATCTCCCTGAACGCTCAGAAGTCCCTGGCCATGGCTGCTCGTGAGCTGGGCACCTGCTTCAACACGGGCGAGGGCGGCCTGCATAGGGACCTGGAACAGTACGGAGAGAATGCCATCGTGCAGGTTGCATCCGGTCGTTTCGGCGTCGACCCTCACTACCTGAACACCGCCGCCATGATCGAGATCAAGATCGGCCAGGGCGCAAAGCCCGGCATCGGCGGTCACCTGCCCGGTGAGAAGATCAACGACGAGGTGTCCCGCACCCGTATGATTCCTAAGGGAACTGATGCCATTTCCCCTGCTCCTCACCACGACATCTACTCTATCGAGGACCTGCGCCAGCTGATCTTCAGCCTGAAGGAAGCCACCTGCTACACCAAGCCCGTGGCCGTGAAGATCGCCGCCGTGCACAACGTAGCCGCCATCGCCTCCGGCGTGGCTTCCGCTGGTGCCGACGTCATCGTGGTGGACGGCTTCCGCGGTGGTACCGGCGCTGCTCCTACCCGCATCCGCGACAACGTGGGTATCCCCATCGAGCTGGCTCTGGCCGCCTGCGACCAGCGTTTGCGCGATGAGTCTATCCGCTCCCAGGTGAGCCTGGTTGCCGCTGGCTCTATCCGTCACTCCGCCGATGTGGTGCGCGCCATCGCCTTGGGCGCCGACGCTTGCTACATCGCCTCTTCCGCTCTCATCGCCATGGGCTGCCATCAGTGCCAGGACTGCTCGAGCGGCAAGTGCAACTGGGGCCTGGCAACGCAGGACCCCAACCTGACCCGTCGTCTGAATCCCGAGATCGCCGCTGAGCGCGTGGTGAACATGGTGAATGCCTGGACTCACGAGATCAAGGAGATGATGGGCGGTATGGGCGTGAACTCCGTGGACAGCCTCAGGGGCAACCGCCTGATGCTCCGCGGCGTGGGCCTGACCGAGAAGGAACTGGAAATCCTTGGCGTGAAGTATGCGGGAGAGTAATGCTATGAAACGAATTTACGCAATAGAGAAATGGTGCATCGACTGCAAACGCTGCGAGGTGGCCTGCAAGGCCTTCCACTCTAAGAGCAAGGACCCAGTCCGCGCCTACAAATACGAGGACAACGTGCCTCAGCCCCGCATTCATGTAGAGGGCGACCTCGACCTGTCCGTGGCCATCAACTGCCGCCATTGCGAGAAGCCCCTCTGCGTTGAGGGCTGCATCTCCGGCGCTCTGAAGAAGGACCCCGAGACCGGCATGGTGTACTGCGATCAGAACCTGTGCGTAGGTTGCCGTACCTGCGTTTCTATGTGCCCCTTCGGTGCGGTGCAAGTGGTGGAAGTAAACGGCATCACCAAGGCATACAAGTGCGACCTGTGCAGCGACGGAACCGGCGAGCCCGGCTGTCCCTCCTGCGTGGCTGCTTGCCCTAACGGCGCGCTGGTATACGTAGAGAGCGAGGAGGGATTCTAATGGCCAAGGCTACCGACTTCCTGATCATCGGAAACTCCGCGGCGGGCATTACGGCGGCTGAGACCATCCGCATGCTGAATGCCGATGCCTCTATCACCATGATCGCCAACGAGCCCTATCCTGCATATGGCACGCCGCTGATCTCCTATCTCATCGAGGGCAAGACCACCGAGGAGAAGGTGTTCTCCTACAAGGATGCCGAGTTCTACACCCGCAACAACATCTGCACCTGCTTCGACTACGGCTACGAGGCCGTGAAGCTCGATGCCCAGGCTCAGACCGTGACCTGCGCAAATGGCGAGGTCTTCTCCTACGGTGACGTGCTGGTGGCAACGGGCAGCGTTCCCTTCGTGCCTCCTACTAAGGGCATCGAGAACCGCGCCAACGTGGTTCCCTTCATCACCTACGATCAGGCCAAGCAGGCCTGGGACATGGCAGTTGCCGCTACCGAGAAGGCCCATGCCGAGGGTCGCGAGAGCAACCTGGTGGTCATCGGCGCCGGCCTCATCGGTCTGAAGGCCGCCGAGTCCCTGAGCCACCACGTAGACAACGTCCGCGTGCTAGAGCTGGCTCCCCGTATCCTGCCCGCCGTCCTTGACGACGAGGGCGCTGCCGTGCTGCAGGCGCAGCTGCAGGAGCTGGGTATCGTCTGCACTCCTGGCATCACCGCCGACGAGCTCTGCGGCGAGGGCGATACCGTGACCTCCCTGAAGCTTACTGACGGCACGGAAATCCCTGCTGACCTTGTTATCGCCGCGGTAGGCGTCCGTCCCAATTCCGGTTTGGCGGTGGAAGCTGGCGCTGAGCAGGGTAGGGGCCTGATCTGCGATGAGCATATGCTCACCAGCCTGCCCCATGTATACGCTGCAGGCGACGTCACCCAGGTGCACAACACCCTCGACGGCTCCGACAGGCCGCTGGCTCTCTGGCCCAACGCTATTCGTCAGGGCCGCATCGCCGGAATGGCCATGGCAGGCAAGCCCTTCGTCACCTTCCCCGGTAATTTCGCGGTGAACGCCGTCGACTTCTTCCATATCTCTTTGCTGACGGCAGGCGTGATCAATCCTCCTGAGGGAGAGGGCTACGAGGTAGATATCCTCACCGAGGGCGACACCTACGCCAAGTTCGTCACCAAGGACGGGGTCCTCATGGGCTACATCTTGCTGAACCGTCCGGAGGGTGCGGGCATCTACACTGCCATGATCGAGCAGAAGGTGCCGCTGACCTCTGTTTCCCCCGACGTCTTTGAGAGCGCTCCTGAGAATCTGAGCTTCGGCGAGGATGCTCGCTGGGCCCGCTTGCACAAGGGCTATCCCTTCGACATGGACCGCTACGGCAGAAAGGAGCGTGCGTAATGGCTGAGGCAATTCGCATTGACGCTGCTGGCAAGGAGTACAAGGAGCTGAACCAGGAGGTTCGAGCGGTTCTTGCCGAGGCTGACTCCGTGGTGCTTGAGGGCGTTCTGGCCCAGCGCTACATTGGTTGCGCCATTCCCGCAGGCAAGAGCATTGTGGTGAACGGCGTTCCCGGTAACGACATGGCATGCTACATGGATGGCGCCAGCATCGAGGTCTGCGGTAATGCGCAGGACCAGGTGGGTAACACCATGAATGACGGCACCATCGTGATTCACGGTCGCTGCGGCGACGCTGCTGGTTACGCCATGCGCGGTGGAAAGATCTTCGTCCGCGAGGACGTGGGTTGGCGCGTGGGCATCATCATGAAGGAGTATCAGGATCGAGTGCCTGTCATCGTCATCGGTGGCAATGCCGGCGGATTCCTGGGTGAGTACATGGCCGGTGGCGCCATCGTCCTTATGGGCGAGGCCGGCGACTATATGGCGACCGGCATGTGCGGCGGCGTGATTTATCTGCGCAACAAGATCGACGACGAGAAGGTTGGCGACGGCCTGGTGCTTGAGCCCGTGGACGAGGGGGACATGCCCTTCCTGAACGGCCTCATCGCCGAGTACCACGAGCATTTCGCAGGTGAGGTTTCCGAGGACCTGCCAAAGACTGGCGAGGGATTCTGGAAGCTGCATGCGGCAAGCTCCCGTCCTTACGCGAGCATGTACGCTCATTAAGCCCTGCGAAGCGCGCGGTTGCCAGGTTACGTGGGGTGTGCGAGCACCGAGATGCGTGAACACGTTTGCTTGCTGGGTCATGCAAGACGCGTGTCTGCAAGACGTGAGACCGCAGAGGTGTGCGAGTGTGCTTGCCTGCTGAGTCGTGAGAGGTGCGTGTCTGCAAGACGTGAGATCGCGGATATGCGCGAACATGCCTGCCTGTCGAGCCGTGTAAGCGCGCTTGCTTAATAAGCTGTGGAAGATGGTGCCCCGACAGATGTCGGGGCACCTTTGCATTGTGGATGGCCCCGCCCTGGGGGCGGGGCCTGGTAGTAGGATGGCGCCCGTCCCTGTCGACGGGCGCCTGCTACGCTGCGCGTAGCGTCCCGCGCTTCGGCCTGGCTCCGCCCAGGGCGCTTCGCGCCTTGGGCCAGTTTCGCGTGGGACATTTATGACCCCGCAGAGGTGCTCGCTTGAAGGCGAGCACCGTCTTAGGTGCGGCGCCCACGCTCCAATCCAGCCTCGAGGAGGCCGCCCCCACGCTTCGATCCAGCTCCGCGGAGGTGCTCGCCACCTCGCATGGCGAGTTTTCCGCTAAATGGCACAGAGGAGCCAGGCCGAAGCGGTTAAATGATGGTCAACTGCTATACTTTGTATAGCAGTTGTAGGACTAATTCCTATCTACTTCCACTTTTCCTAACCTGGAGTGTACATTTATCGGGAAACTCGCCAAAAACCCTCGATTCTCTGCGTTTCAGTGTACATTTAGTGGGTTTCTAGCCACTCTCGTGCCATTTAGCGAGGTTCTAGCCAGTCGGGACCACTCCCTTCCAGCTATTCTTCGCTTTCGTGCCATATAGCGGATTTCTCGCCACCTCGGGCGGCGAGGGATTTCGGGTAAAGCCACCTCGGGCAGTGAGGGATCCCAGGTAGAAGCAACCTCGGGCGGCGCGTCAGACGATAGCCATTTCGGACGGCGAGAAGCCCCAGGTAGAAGCCACCTTGGGCTGCGAGAAACCTCAGATGACAGCCGCCTTCCATATTGTTCCCGTGACCTGCAGCAAAGGAGACCTCATGACCCTGCACCAGACGATCGGCCGAGGTCGCATCATGACCTCGCTCCAGTCCCGTCAGCCAATCGAGGTCGCATCATGACTTTGCAACAGCTCCGCTACCTCATCGAGGTCGCCTCATGCGGCAGTATCTCCACCGCCGCATCGAACTTGTTCGTGTCCCAGCCCACGTTGTCCAAGGCCATGGCGGACCTGGAGCACGAGATGGGCATCACCATGCTGCAGCGCACCAATCGAGGCGTGGTCCTCACCGAGGACGGCCACAAGTTCCTGGCCTATGCCCGCCAGGTGGTAGAGCAGGCCGACCTTCTCGAGGAACAGTACAAAGGCAAGGCACCCAGCCGCCGCATTTTCGCCGTGTCAGCTCAGCACTATGCCTTCGTGGTCAGCGCTTTCGTGAAACTGCTGCGGGAATACGATGCCGACCGCTACGAGTTCAGCCTCAGGGAGAGCCGGACTCAGGACATCATCGATGACATGCGCCTGCGCCGCAGCGAGATCGGCGTGCTGTACCTGAGCCATTTCAATCGGGATGTGATGTTGCGGATCATCCAGAATGCGGGTCTGGCCTTCGAGCCCCTGTTCACGGCTGCGCCCCACGTGTTCGTGTCTCGGGACAATCCGTTGGCCTCTAAGCCCTCGGTCACCATGGATGACCTGCACCCCTATCCGCGTCTGACCTATGAGCAGGGCCTGAACAATTCCTTCTACTACGCCGAGGAGCTGCACATCGTCGAGGAGAGCCCCAAGAACATCGTGGTGACTGATCGCCATACGCTGTTTAACCTGATCACGGGCTTGCAGGGCTACACCATTTCCTCGGGTTTCATCTCCGGTGACATGAACGACGAGGACATCGTGGCGGTTCCCCTGCAAAGCGACGAGGAGATGCAGCTGGGCTACGTGTACCAACCCGAGATCCCCCTGAGTTCCCTGGGCCAGCGTTATCTGCAGCTTCTTTCGGAAGAGCTGGAAGGCCAGCGGGCGAACTAGCCCCTAAGGTGTGGAAGGCCTGCGAACGGCCCAAGATTTGGAAGGCCTGCGAACAGCCCAAGATTTGGAAGGCCTGCGAACGGCCCAAGAGTTGGAAGGCCAGCGGGCGAACTAGCCCCAAAGGTGTGGAAGGCCTGCGAATGGCCTAAGATGTGGAAGCTCAACAGCCCGCTCCCGATGAGCGGGCCGCCAACCTAACGCAAAAACGGCCCACCGAAGTGGGCCGTTCGTTATTGTCTGCTGCGGTGCCAACCTTTGGTTGAGCACCGCAGTGTCTTTAGTTTTCGGCAGCGCCGGGGTTCAGGCTCTCCAGGCTCGAGAGCAGCTGGTTCAGTGCATCGGCAGCCTCCTGCTCCTCGGGGGAGTCGCCCAGCATCTGGTTCACCTTGTCCTTCAGATCGCTAGTGGCCTGTACGGCTTTGCCAGAGGCGATGGCGAAGGCGGCGTAGTTCACGCTCTCAATGAGGCCAGTGATAGAGGTGTCCTCTTCGGCCAGCTCGGCCAGGAGCTTCTCTTTGGCAGGGCCCTCTTCCAAAGCTTTTGCATTCCGAAAGTCTTCCACCACGCCTAGGGCGCAACCCATGACGATGATGGGCTTGTCGAAGGAATGGGCCTCGGTGAGCTGCACCAGCTCCTGCTCGTACTGGTCGAGGATGGCGTCGTCTTCTACCAGATCGCACTTGTTCACGTAGAAGAGCACGCGGTTCACCTCGACGGTGCGGGCGGTGTTCAGCAGGTCGTCTACCTCGTCGGTGATGCCGGCGGTGGCGTCGATGACCACGATGACGATGGCTGCCTGGCTCAGGGCCGCAATGGCATGAGGGGCGTCATCAGGGCTGATGGGGCAGAGGATGAAGCGGAAGGACTTGTCGCCGAAGTCGCAGTCGATGGCCTGGCAGCTCTCGTGCAGCCCGGCGTCGGCGGGGGCGACGGGGGAGATGGCAACCTGACGTGCCTCCATGGCCTCGCGCATAGCGGCGAAGGTGGTGCGCCTGCCGTGACCTTCCTGGCCGATGATGGCAACGGTGAGGGGACCATTGTCGGTGGCCTCTTCCTGACTGGTTGCGGCTGCCTGATCGAGGCGGGCGATGAGGTCGTCGAACTCCTGCTGCTCCATGACGTCTCCTTTTGCGATGTGAGGATATGCAACAAGCCATTGTATCGTGCTTGGGTGCAAGGGGAAGAGGTGGAATGCCTCGCGGTGCGAGAGCAGCGGGGGAAGGGGCTGCCTCGCGGTGCGAATCCTTCCACTTTAGTCCGATAAAGAGCCGTCTCCGTAAAAGCTGGGAAAACCGCCTTGTCAGCCTCTAGGCACTGCACTATAGTGCACACCAACATATTCGTTCAGGGCGGGGTGAAATTCCCCACTGGCGGTAACGGAGCATCGCAAGGTGGCTTCGAAGTCCGCGACCCTTCAGGCTCGCTTGAAGGCTGATCTGGTGAGAGTCCAGGACCAACGGTTACAGTCCGGATGGAAGAACGGAAACCATAGCTGCGCTTCGGCGCGTTTCGCTTGCATGTTCGAGTCGGCTGCTTTTGACGGCGGCCTTCGCGGAGTCAGGCGATTCTCTGAAGCGGCGATAGTTGCATTGGCAGCGTTTCGCAGTTGCAGCGCATATTTGGTTTGCCCGCCCTGGTTTTGCCGGGGCTTTTTTATTGCCCTGGAACAGGGCGGACCTTCTGCCCTGTGCGAGCCTTCGGGTAGAAGGGAAGGAGCAGACCGTGACCGATTGGGATAACGCCGCCGGTATCTGGGGCGGGGCTGAGGCCGAGCGCGCCGCTGCGACTGTTGCCGGGGCTGAGGCCGAGCGCGCCGCTGCCGCGACTGACAGCGACTACATGTCCCTGGCCATTGCGCTGGCTGAAGGCGGATCGGGCTTCACGAACCCCAACCCTCTGGTGGGGGCGGTCATCGTGAAGGACGGGCGCGTCATCGGCGCCGGGTGCCACGAGCGCTTCGGCGACCTGCATGCTGAGCGCAATGCCCTTCGCTCCTGCACCGAATCCCCTGAAGGCGCCACTGCCTACGTCACTCTGGAGCCCTGCAACCATCACGGCCACCAGCCTCCCTGCGTCGATGCCCTTATAGAAGCTGGCATCGCTCGCGTGGTGGTGGGCTCTCGCGACCCTAACCCTCTGGTGTCCGGTAAGGGCAACGCCCGCCTTCGCGCCGCCGGCATTCAGGTAGATGAAGACGTTTGCCG
>JAQXVU010000043.1 GCA_029225085.1 Eggerthellales bacterium
CCGGTGCCATCGCCGTTCAGGGAAAGGCGACCTTCAGCATTGCGCCATGGCAGCGGATCCGCCTCCTGCTTGGCCTTCATCTCGGAAAGGCCCTCATGGGTGGCCTTAGCCTCGTCGAGCTGAGCGGAGAGTTGTTTGGTCTGAGCCTGCAGCTCGTCGGTCTTGTTCATGATGGCGTTGCAGGAAGAGAACTGCACCACGGCAAAAATCGCCAGCAGCGCAATCGCTACCGACAATCCGAAGCTTGCTATTTTCCGTGGTTTAGCCATACAGCCATTATGCACGGGCGAAAAGAAATAGAACGTACGCCGCACATTTGATGCAAACCACCACAAGAACCCCGCCAAATCTCCATTTGACAAGGAAAAATAATGTAAAACACGCCCAGCACATAAAAACGGGCCCGACAAATTGTCGGGCCCGTCCAACACGCAAGGGCTTCGACACAAAGGCTTCGCAAAGCGTGAACCCAGTCAGCGGCAGGTCTTTCACCGCGTCGGCAACAGGCTTCGTCGCATCAGCAACAAATATTACTGCGGAAGGAGGCTCCGCCGCCTATCACCAGCGAAAGCCTACAGCTCTTCCACCGCTGCCTTCAGCTGATCGGCACGATCGGTGTGCTCCCAAGTGAACTCAGGCAGCTCGCGACCGAAATGGCCATAGGCCGCGGTCTTCTTGTAGATGGGACGGCGCAGGTCGAGGTCGCGGATGATGGCGCCAGGACGCAAGTCAAAGACCTTGGCAACCGCCTGCTCGATCTTCTCATTGGGGACGGTGTTGGTACCGAAGGTCTCTACCATGACGGACACGGGGTGGGCCATGCCGATAGCGTAGGCAATCTGCACCTCGCAGCGCTCAGCCAGACCAGCAGCTACCACGTTCTTGGCAACCCAGCGAGCAGCGTAGGCACCGGAACGGTCGACCTTCGTGCAGTCCTTGCCGCTGAAGGCACCGCCACCATGGCGACCCATACCGCCGTAAGTATCGACGATGATCTTGCGGCCCGTCAGGCCCGCATCACCCATGGGGCCGCCTACGACGAAGCGACCGGTGGGGTTCACGAAGATCTCGAGGTCATCGGCAACCTTCACGCCCTCAGCTTCCAGAACGGGGTTAATGACGTGGGCAATGAGGTCGGCGCGAATCTGGTCGATGCCCACCTCCTCAGCATGCTGGGTAGAGATGAGGATCTTCTCTACCTGCACGGGCTTGTCGTTTACATAGCGAACGGAGACCTGGGTCTTACCGTCGGGACGCAGGTAGTCGAGGGTGCCGTCCTTGCGCACAGCGGTCAGGCGCTCGGACAGACGGTGGGCCAGATAGATAGGCATAGGCATGAGGGTAGAGGTCTCGTTGCAGGCATAGCCGAACATCATGCCCTGATCGCCAGCACCCACCAGGTCGATCTCGTCAGCCTGCTGGCCGTGCTGGGCCTCATAGGACTGGTCGACGCCCATGGCGATGTCAGCGGACTGCTCATGAATGGCATTGATGACGCCGCAAGTCTCGCAGTCGAAGCCATACTTGGCGCGGTCATAGCCGATCTCGCGAACGGTATCTCGCACGATCTGCTGCACGTCTACGTAGGCCTCGGTGCGAATCTCGCCGGTAACCACCACCAAACCGGTAGAGGTCATGGTCTCGCAGGCGCAACGGAAGTTCTTAGGGTCGGCAGGTACGCCGGAGGGGGAAATGTACCCTGCCTCGGAAAGCTCGATCTCCTTCTGCAGGATAGCATCGAGGATAGCATCGGAAATCTGGTCGCAGATCTTGTCAGGATGGCCCTCGGTCACGGACTCCGAGGTAAACAAATAGGACCTAGATGCAGCTTCAGTCATAAAATTCCTTTCGATTGTCTCTGCCTTGAAGCTTGCGCTGGAGCCTTGCCTTCACGCCGTGGGAAGCGGCAGCAAGACACCAACCCAGTGACACATCGAAGGCGCATGTTGTGGTCATGCGCTTCCCATGATTGTCCGCCCCTGTCACTTGCAAGGGCATAGGCTGCATCATACACGTTTACCGTGCCCTACCCTAGCCCCCAACCTTGTTTGCGGTGTGGAATATATGCGATAACGCGCACCCCATCAGGCAGATAGTACCCGTTCCGGCAAAAAGCGCCCGCCCGGAAGACAGCGGGCTGGGCAAACAAAAAACGCGCACCCCGTCTTGGCAGACAGAGTGCGCGCAAAGGCGACTTAATTTCCGTACTGGGTCAGGAAGGCGCGGGTGCGCTCATGCTGAGGATTGTTGATAACCTGCTCGGAAGGACCCTGCTCGACGATGACGCCGCCATCCATGAAGATGATCTTGTCGGCCACGTCGCGAGCGAAGCTCATCTCGTGGGTCACGATGACCATGGTCATGTGCTGGTCGGCCAGGGCGCGAATGACGCGAAGCACCTCACGGGTGAGCTCGGGGTCAAGGGCACTGGTAGGCTCATCGAAGAACAGCACGTCGGGGTTCATACACAGAGCACGGGCAATGGCCACACGCTGCTGCTGGCCGCCGGAGAGCTGGCAGGGAACCAGATCCTCCTTGCCTTCCAACCCGATGCCCTTAATGAGGGCGCGGGCCTGCTTCTCTACCTGGGCCTTATCGCGACGCTGCACATTAATGGGCGCATCGCAGATGTTTTGGAATGCCGTCATATGAGGGAACAGGTTGAAGTTCTGGAAGACCAAGCCGAAGCGAGCCTTGGCCTTGCGCAGGACGTCCTTGTTGCCGTATTCGGACTTGCCGTTGCGATCCTTGGCCACCGTCAGGTTGCCATAGGCCAAGGTGCCGGAATCGAGGGTCTCCAGCAGCGTCATGCAACGCAGCAAGGTCGACTTACCGCCACCGGAGGGGCCGATGATGCCCACCACCTCACCGGTGTGCACCGACAGGGAGATATCCTTCAGAACCTCGGTCTTGCCGAAGCTCTTCTTGGCATGATCGAGGCGAACCAGCACGCCCTCCTCGTCAGCCACGTCAGAGGCATTGGCAACATGCAGATCGAACTCGGTAGATGCAGCACCTGCTGCCTGAGCGGCGCCCTCTGCGCCAGCGGCCATTGCGGTATCCGTTGTGGAAGAAGCATTAGTCATGGTAGTAGTCCAGTTTCTTCTCGAGCTTGTTCAGGCAGAACTCCACGCACAGGGTGAAGCACCAGTACAGCAAAGCGGCCATCACGTAAGGAACCACGCTGACCAGCTTAGCGGCCAGGGCCTTTGCCTCCGTGAACATTTCCATAATGCCCAAAACGAAGGCCAGGGACGTATCCTTCACCAGTGCGATGATCTCGTTGCCCATGGCAGGCAGAATGCGCTTAATTACCTGAGGCAGGATGATACGAAAGAAGGTCTGGGTATTGGTGTAGCCCAGAACAGCCGCCGCCTCATACTGACCGCGAGGGATAGACTGAATGCCGGAGCGGTAGATCTCGCCGAAGTAGGCGCTGTAGTTCAGGATGAAGCCGATAGAGCAGGCCATGAACTTCCAATCGGCGCCCAGCTGAGCACCGAAAAGATAGTAGGGGCCGAACATCCAGAACATCAGCTGCAGCATCAGGGGCGTACCACGCAGCACAGAGATGTAGAACCGGGCCAAAAGAGCCAGGGGCTTGAACTTCGACATACGGCACAGAGCCACCACCACGCCAAGGGGCAGCGCTCCCACCAGGGTAATGACGAAGATCTGCAGCGTCATGCCGAAGCCGCTGATCAGAATTGACATCATGCTGGAAAATTCCATGCGTTCCTCCACAACAGAAGATGGACGAGACCCTCTCGCCTCGCCCATCTTCGCATCAAGCTACACAATCAGCTTAGGAACTAACCCCGCCTAAGCCGATATTCGCAAAACTAATGTCGGATTACTCCAGGCACCAGTTAGCGTAGTCCATGCCCTGATCTGCGTACTTCTCGCAGAGAGCCTCGATCTCGCCGTCAGCGTCGAGCTGCTTCAGGGTCTCGGTTACCTTCTCAGCCAGAGCGTCAGAACCCAGAGCGAAGCCTACAGCGTAGTGCTCGGAGAACAGGGTCTCCTCGAGCTGTACGTACTTATCAGGGTTAGCAGCCATCTGGTAAGCAGCGATGGAAAGGTCGCAAGCGACAGCGTCTACTGCGCCGGACTCAAGCTGCATGAAAGCGTTGTTGTAGTCGGAGATGGTGGAAACCTTGCCACCAGCGAAGGTTGCAGCCAGATCAGCCTGGTCGCCTTCCAGAACGTTCAGAGCGGAGGAGTCAGCCTGAGTGATAACGTTCTTGTCAGCCAGATCCTCGAGGGTCTTGATGTCGGAATCAGCGCGAACAACAACAACCTGAGCGTTCACCATGTAAGGAGCAGAGAAGGAGTAGTTGTCCTCGCGGCCCTCATAGGTGAAGCCATTCCAGATGCAGTTGATGGTGCCGTTGCCCAGCAGAGCGTCCTTAGAGTCCCAGTCGATGGGCTCTACCTGAAGTGCCCAACCGTTGGCCTCGCAGACCTTAGCAGCAAGGTCGAGGTCGAAACCGGTGTAGGTGTTGCCGTTGGAGGCCTCGTAGCCCTCCTCGTCGTCATCGGCCAGATAGCCGTAAGGAGGATAAGCGGCATCGAAGCCCACGATCAGGGTGTCGATGTCAGCGGACTCGTCAGCGGAGTCGTTGCTGCCACCGCATGCGGTCAGGGCGAAGAGGCCCAGGCATGCAGCCATGGCGCAGGTAAGAATTGCGAGAAGCTTCTTCTTCACGATAATTCCCTTCTAATAATTCGTTCTCTGGAAGCAGCGAGCTTTGCCGAAACTTTGCCGATACTCCACTGCTCTACTACACTAAAGTGCTTGATGGATTATACCACGCTAGACACGCAATACCCTTGCGGCCAACGAAGACGCTTGGCGTTTCTTGGTGGAAGGCAAGGTTTCTCGCCAGAACGGCGCCCATCACCGTTCGGAAGAAGACGCCTCCCTGCGCATCTTCCTATACGCCCACGCAAACAGGCCCGCGGCCAAAGTAGTACCATGGCTCCATTATGAAAATCCCCGCATTCCTCACCCAGCCAGGCACGCCCCTGGCCCGCCTCATCACCGCAGCCACCACCCTGCTCTTGGCCTTCTGCCTCTTCGGCGCGGGCTTCGTGGCATGCTGCCTTCCCCCAACCACCCAGATGCTGTCCCAAAACGTCAGCAACACCCAGCTGTCCCCCTACGATGCGGACAGCCTCACTAACCTGGCCCAGACCACCCGGGCCTACACGGTAGAAGGTATGGCCTACCCCGCCTACTGCGAGAAGGAGTGCCAGGCCCTCGCCGACCTGTTGAACCAGGGAACCCTCTCCCCCTTCGCCGCTGACCGCCTGCGCACCGCGACCTCTCAGGCTCTGGCAGCGGAAAACGATCCTTCCACCTTGCCCGAGGCTTTGGCAACCGCCACCGGCGATGATGCCGTGACCGCCGCTGAAGCCGCCGCCCTCGTCGACGACGGCCTGGCCCTGTCCGCCGACTCCGTCGTACATCTCGATCAGGTGCATCAGGTGGTCATCGTGGCCCTGGTCGCCATCGTCATCGCCCTCATTCTGCTGGTGGCCTCCTTCGGCCACGTGATCTTCAACTACGGCCGAAAGGCCGCTTCCACCTGCCTTATCTGGGGACCTGTGGCCATGCTCGCGATCCTGGCCCTGTTCCTGGTCTGGGCTCTGGCAGACTTCGATGCTCTCTTCGCCTGGATGCACTCCCTGTTCTTCGCCGACGGAACCTGGACCTTCAGCGTGAAGTCACTGCTCATTTGCATGTACCCCGAGCCATTTTGGATGGGCATGGGTGTAACATGGTTGCTTACGACTTGTATCGCCAGCGTCATCTCGCTTGGCGTGGGAATACGTATGAAAAGGACTGACAAACATGTGTGACTGCTGCAACGATGAGGTTCGCGTACGCTTCGCGCCCTCCCCAACCGGCCGCCTGCACCTTGGTGGCGCCCGCACCGCTATCTTCAACTGGGCTTTCGCCCGTTCTATGGGAGGCAAATTCATCCTGCGCATTGAGGATACGGACCCCACTCGCTCTACCGACGAGAACCGCGAGGTCATCCTCCGCGCTCTGAAGTGGATGGGCCTCGACTACGACGAGGGCCCCGATGTAGGCGGCGAGTACGGCCCCTACCTGCAGACCCAGCGCACTGACACCTATCAGGAAGCCCTGCAGGAGCTCATTGACAAGGGCGCCGTGTACCCCTGCTTCTGCACCAAGGAGACCCTCGACGCCAAGCGCGCTGCCGCTGAGGCCGAGGGCCGCGCCTATGAGGGCTATGACCGCACCTGCCGCGACCTCGATCCCGCCGAGGCCAAGGCCCGTATGGAAGCCGGCGAACCCTTCGTCTGGCGCCTGAAGGTGCCTCTCGATCACGGCCCCATCGCCTTCGACGACGCCGTCTACGGCCACACTGAGTTCCCTGCCGAGGTCATGGACGACATGATCGTGGTCCGCTCCGACGGCTCCCCCACCTACAACTTCGCCGTGGTCTGCGACGACACCAACATGAAGATCACCCACGTCATCCGTGGCGATGACCATCTTTCCAACACTCCTCGTCAGATCCTCATCTACGAGGCCCTCGAGCGCCCCATCCCCACCTTCGCCCACCTGTCTATGATTCTGGGTCCCGATGGCAAGAAGCTCTCGAAGCGCCACGGCGCAACCAGCGTAGAAGAGTACCGCGATCGCGGCTATCTGCCTGATGCCTTCAACAACTACCTGGCCCTGCTGGGCTGGTCCCTCGACGGCGAGACCACCATCATCCCTCGCGACGTGCTGTGCTCTAAGTTCAGCCTCGACCACATCACCAAGAAGGACGCGGTCTTCGATGAGGCCAAGCTCGACTGGATGAACGGCATGTACATCCGCTCTATGGATCCCGCCACCTGGGTTGACGCCTGCCGCCCCTATCTGGTGGAAGCCGGCGCAAACGAGGCCGACATCAACGCGAACCACGGCTACTACGAGAAGATGTACGCCCTAGTAGGCGAGCGCCTGACCCACCTCACCGAGGTCTCCGAGAAGCTGGCCTACCTGTTCTGGGGTCCCGAGGTGAAGCTAGACGAGAAGAGCGTCACCAAGGTCCTGAAGAAGGAGGGTTGCCGCGCTGACGAGGTGCTGCCCGCCGTTCGCGACATCCTGGCCGACGAGAGCATCCCCTGGGAGACCGCTGCCCTCGAGGCTGAGGTAGAGAAGCTGGTGGAAAAGCTCGACCTGAAGAAGAAGTTCGTCTTCCAGCCCATCCGCGTCGCCGTCTGCGGCAACATGGTGTCCCCTCCCCTGTTCGAGAGCATCGAGCTGCTGAGCCGCGCCGATGTTCTGGCACGCATCGAAACCACCATCGCAGAAGTCTTCTAAGCGAGGCTATGACCTTATGGCACATGGCTTCGGCATGAAACCACTGAAGAGCCCGGCACCTATCCCTGTCGCATGGCAGGAGGAGCCGGGCGCTTCCTTTGTGAACCCTCTTTCCGGCGCTCCCCTCGACCGACGGGAGCGCGAGCGATTGGCCGCCGAGAAGACTGCCAAGGCAGAGGCGACCTCCCCAGCAAAGGACTCTTCCGCTGGCGAAATCCCTGCTGCAGCAGAGGCCTCTTCCATCGCGCCCCACAGCGAAGGCGCCGCGAACAGCGCCAAGCTCCCAAGCGAGGCTCCTTCGGCCACCAGCACCCCAGCCGACGGCGTAGAAGCCCCTTGCGAAGCTGGCTCCGAGCTTGAAGCTGTTCCTGGGGCCGAACCTGAGGCCCAGCCCGTGACCGAATCCGAGGCCCAACCCGAACCCGAGTCCGAGCGCCCCAGCATCCTCACCTACAACCAGGAGCTGGCCGAAGAGCTCGAACAGCAACGAGAGCAGGCTCGCCAGGCCCGTAGCGAGGCGCTGGCCGAAGAGGGCACCTACCTACCCCTGCGCGAGTTCTGCATCAACGGCCTTGGCGGCACCTGCAACCGCTGCCAGATCGCCTGCCCCGCTGGCGCCATCTCCTTCGACAACAAGGGCTACCCCGTCATCGACCAGGACAAATGCACCCGCTGCGGCATCTGCGCTGGCATCTGCGACGGCTTCACCTCTACCCGCATCACCCTGCGCGACCTCTACGATCGCATCCTGCGGGTGACGTCCTTCGCCGACGAGGTGTTCCTCACCTGCGACGAGAATATCTTCAGCGATATGAACCCCGCAGACAACGTGGTGGTGCTCCCCTGCCTTGCCGCCCTGCCCCCAGAGCTTTACGCAAAGCTCCTGGCCCAAGGCGTGAAGCTCACCATCGCTTGCGACTTCAGCTACTGCCAGAACTGCCTGCGGGCACCTGGCTTCGGCGAGCCCCTGTACACCGCCGCCATTCAGCAAGCCGAGACCTGGACGGGCCGCGCGGTTGGCATAGCCCCTGCCCCACCTGAGGCCACGGACTTCTTGGCCCAAGCCGTGAACGAGGGGGCCAGCCGTCGCGAGCTCTTCGACGGCCTGCGAGGGGGATTCACCAGCGTGGCTTCCGGCCAGTACCGCCGCAAGACCTCCCGGGAGCTGCAGGAGTTCTACGCCATGCAGGAGCGCATGCGCGCTTCCGTAGCCGCAGACCTGAACAAGGACACCTCCCTGAACCTGCGCAACGGTCTGCTACACAAGCGCATGTTCCCCCGCCGCGAGTTCCTGCTTGAGGCCGCGAACCTCGACCCCGAGTTGGCGGACACCATCGCCGTGACCACCTGTGAAACCGACGGGTCCCGCTGCAAGCTGCACGGTGACTGCCTGAAGAACTGTCCCACCGGTGCCCGCTACCTGAACCAGGACGGGGACCTCATGTTCGATCCCAGCTACTGCATCGGCTGCGGCCTCTGCGTCAGTGCATGCCCCGAGGGCGCCTGCGCCACCTGCGTGAAGACCATCGCCGACCTGGGAGAAGAGCATCTGGTGCGCAAGGCGGAGCCAAAACCGGAGCTAGGGCCAAAGGTTCCCTTAGACGCCGAAGCGTAATCCCATAGAAACCAAGGAGCGCTACCCTGGTCTTCGACCACCTAGGAAAGGAAGAGCCATGACCGATGAAACCCCTATCCTCATGGAGCGCGCTACCCAAGAGGAAATTGCCGCCTACTTCACCAACGACCGCTTTGCCACCGACGCTGGCTGCGTACTGCTGAAGGGCGACAAGGGGTACGGTCTGGCTAAGCTCGACCTTGAAGAGCGCCATCTGAACGCCAACGGATCGGTCATGGGCGGCGCCATCATGACCCTGGCGGACTTCGCTCTGGCCGTGGCCTGCAACGTGCAGCAGCCCCCTACGGTAGGCGTACAGAACTCCGTGCAGTTCATCGCCGGTCCTAAGCCTGGCACCACCATCTACGCCGAATGCAAGGCCACCAAGATGGGCCGCCGCATGGGCTTCTATACGGTGGAAGTTCGCGATGAGGCCGGCAAGCTCTACGCCATCATGGAATCTACCTGCTGCCGCGCCTAAATGCCGGCAATTGAAGCGCCAGCGCACGCCATCGTCTATTCGGACCCACCGAGCACCAACACGCGCAAACATATCCTTGAAAAAAATGTGGCGGCCATTGGCCGCCACAGCCACTATTTGCCGAAGGCGTAGAGGGCCTTGGTCTGGCCCAGCACGGCTTCCACATCCCAAACACGCTGCGAGTTCTGAGCGCTGTAGGGATCGCAGATCAGCAGCTGGTCGCCAGAATAGCCCGCAGCCACCAAGTAGTGGCCGCCGCTGGTGAAATCTCCCGGTCCCACGTTCACGATGACCAGCTCACCAGCGTCGAGGGCCGCCTTCAGAGCTCCTGCATTAACGTCTATCTCCTGACAGGTGAGGCCCAGCTCGTAGGCTCCACCGTACAGGAAGGCCATGTCGGTGCCCTCGTAGTCAGTCTCGTAGCCGCCCTTGGTGGCAAGAACGCCCATGTCGTAGGGCGTCATAGAATCATCGCCGGTAAGCCCCTCATACACCATGCTCATGCAGGTGGGGCAGCAGCCCGTCAGGGCAAAGGTGGTGGAACTATACACCGTGTATCCCCAACGAGGATCCCACTGATACAGTCGGGGAACCTCGTTGCCGCAACGCACCCAGCCAGTGGCATCCAGACCATCTCCCGCTGAGGAAGCAGCAACACCTTGTGCAGAAAGATCCTGGTCGGAAGCGGGATAGCGCTCGGGGAATCCCGCCACGAAGCCGCAGGCCTGCACGTCGTCAGCCGCTAAGTTCAGCAGCTTCTGCCGCACCGCATCGCCATCTACCCAGTAGGCGTCGTCATTCACATGCACGGCCACCCAGGCAGCGTCCTCATCGCGCTGCGCGCTACCGATAAGGGCGGCGGCCCGCTCCTTGCCCAAGGCATCGATCACAGCGTCCTCGTCGATCTCGTTAAGCAGCGCCTGATGCTCGGCGGTGGGGACGAAATCAGCCTCTTGGTCATCGGCGTCAGAGTCAGCGCCCTCAGCGTCTGCGGCCGCAGCGCCATCGGCGCCCTGCTCCTGGTCGAAAGAGCTCCTGATGCCCGAGTCGTACTGACTGGCGGGCCATCCGCCGATAGACCCAATGGCCAATACCACGATCATCACCAGCACCAGAATGCCCAGGCAGATCTTCCAGTCCTTAGGCTCGTCGGCACCAACTGCAGCGTCTTCTGTGGGAATCTCGCGGACGTCCTTCTCTTCCATCGTGTCCTCCTAATCGGCCAGATCGAGGGTGAGGAACTGATACACCTGGCCCAGAATGTCCTCAGACCCGTGCTTCACGTAGTCGAAGAACTTCTTAGGCACCGTCAGCTTCTTGGTGTTGGGCACGTAGCGCACGCTGTAGCGACGCCACTTGGTCACCTTTTCCTTCGACACCTGCACCGGGTCTACCTGTAGCTTTCCCGCCACCAGGGCAATGTTGCGGATGCCCATCTTGTTAGCCACGGCCTTAATGCGGGCCTTCATGAAGAAGTTCTTGGCGGCATCGGGCATGTCGGGATGACGCTGTTCCAGATCCCGCTCAAGGGCATCGATGACTTCCACCTCATCGGCGGAGGCTATCTTTCGGTAGTACAGCACGCGCTCATCTACGTCAGGCACGTACTCGTCGGAGAGATACGTGCTGGCAGGCAAGCTGACGGAGATATCACTGAGGGCAGGTGGAATAAGGTCCGCGCTCTCGGCTCGGCCCTCGCGAGTGGCGTTCACGGCCTCGGCCAGCATCTGGGCAAAGAGGTCGAAGCCCACAGCGCTCATGTTTCCGCTCTGCTCCGCTCCCAGCATGCTGCCGGCACCACGGATCTCTAGGTCCTTCATGGCCACCCGCATGCCGCTGCCCAGCTCCGTGAACTCGTCGATGGCCATAAGGCGCTGCATAGACTCCTCGGACATGCTGGCGTTCTCAGGAAACATGAAGTAGGCGTAGGCCTGCACGCTCGAACGGCCCACGCGGCCCTTCAGCTGGTACATCTGAGCCAGACCCAAGCGCTGGGCATCCTCGATGATGAGGGTGTTGGTGTGAGGATTATCGATGCCGCTCTCGATGATGGTGGTGGCCACCAGTACGTCGAGCTCGCCGGCAGAGAAGTCTTCCATAACCCGTTCTATCTGCTCACGGCTCATCTTGCCGTGGGCCACGCCGATACGGGCCTCTCCCACCGCCGACTGCACGCGAGCCACCGCATCCTCGATGGTGCGCACACGATTAGACACGTAGTACACCTGGCCCTTACGCGCCAGCTCACGGCGAATGGCATCGGCCACCACGTCAGGATCCCACTCGCCCACGTGCACCTTCACGGCACGACGGTCGTCGGGAGGCGTCAGGATCAGGCTCATATCGCGCACGCCGGACAAAGACATCTGCAAGGTGCGGGGAATGGGCGTCGCGGAAAGGGTCAGCACGTCTACGCTCTCGCGCATGTTCTTCAGCTGCTCCTTGTGGCCCACGCCGAAGCGCTGCTCCTCGTCGATGATGATCAGACCCAGGTCCGCGGGGTTCACGTCCCGGGACAGCAGACGATGGGTGCCCACCAGCACCTGCACGTCACCTGCGGCGAAGGCCTCGATAGACTCCTTCTGCTGGGCGGGGGTGCGGAAGCGGGACAGCACGTCTACCCGCACGCCATAGGGCTCGAAGCGGTCGTGGAAGGTGGTGTAGTGCTGCTGAGCCAGAATGGTGGTGGGGCACAGCACCATGACCTGCTTGCGGTCCTGGGTTGCCTTGAAGGCAGCGCGCAGGGCCACCTCGGTCTTGCCGAAGCCCACGTCGCCGCAGACCAGGCGGTCCATAGGGCGATTCGACTGCATGTCGGCCTTCACGTCGTTAATGGCCGCCAGCTGATCGGGGGTCTCCTGGTAGGGGAAGGCGTCTTCCATCTCCTTCTGCCACACCGTGTCCTCGGAGTACTGGTAGCCGGTGACCGCCGCACGGCGAGTGTAGATGTCTACCAGGTCGAAGGCCAGCTTCTTGGTGGCCTTGCGGGCTTTGGCCAGGGCGCGGGACCAATCGGAGGTGTTCAAACGGGTACGACGAGGCTCGGAGCCCTCGGGGCCCACGTAACGGGTCACGCGGTCAAGTTGCTCTACCGGCACGTACAGCTTGTCGTCCTCGGCGTATTCAAGCAGCAGATAGTCGCGAACGGATCCGCCCACGTCCTGGCGCACCAGATCCTTGAACAGGGCCACGCCATGAGCCGCATGCACCACGTAGTCGCCGGGCTTAAAGGGGAAGGTCACCTGGGTGATATCGATCTGCTTGCTGGTACGCACCGCCGCAGAGCCCTGGGTGTCAGACAGAGACACCAGCGCCAGATGAGCCTTGGGAATCACCATGCCCAGGGGGATGTCCGTGTCCACCACGTTCACCACGCCCCGCTTCAGCTTCTCCGGGGTCTCGGTGCCGAAGGTCTTCACCTCGCAGATGGGCAGGCCGCGGTCTACCAGCTCGAGCATCATATCTTGGCGAGCCCGATATTTAGGAATGGAAAACACCACCGTGAAATGATCATCTACGAAGGTACGCAAACGGCCGAAGAGCTTGTCCGGGGCGCCTGCCACGTTGGTGCGCTTCACCGGCAGCTCTACATCCATGGCGCCGCCCACCCGCATGATGGAAACATAGGAAGCACGAGGGCAGGTGCCGAAGGTCAGGTTTGCGGGAGCCGTGTACAGGCCCCGCCATTCCAGGCGGCCGCCATCAGCCCGCACCCGAGCGTCCTCGAAGACGTGGGTGGCGTCGTCGATGAGACCACGGGGTTCCACCAAGCTCACCAAAGCGTTGTGGGGCAGATAGGACTCCAGGGTCACCGTCTTAGGGTACAGATTGGCCAGCAGCAGGTCGCCTCGGGGACCCACCTCGCCAGCTTCCACCTGCTCTAGGAGATCGCGATAGGTGTTGTTAATCTGAGCCAGCGATGCCAGCTTGCCACGGGGGCTCGCCGCCCGCTTCAGATTGGCCTCGGTGCAGCGGTACTCCTTCACCGGGAATATCTGAACCTGGGAAAGGGACGAGATGGTCTGACCCGTAGAAGGGACAATACGGCGAATCTCGTCTACCTCGTCGCCGAAGAAATCCAGGCGCACGGGATACATGAGGTTACCGGGGAACACGTCGATGGTGCCGCCATGCACGCAGTAGGTGCCGTGGCCCTCTATCTCGCCGGTGTTCTCGTAGCCCATAGCTTCTAGGGCATGGGGGATGCTCTCGAAGGTGCCATCGAGCAGGCCGTCCTCCCTTTCGGGGACATCCTCGCCGGTCACCAGGCGCACAGGATGGCAGACCCCGGACTCTACGGGAGGCAAGCAGCGCATGAGGGCGCCAGCGGAAGCCACCACCACGCAAGGCGCTGCGGTCTCGAGGGCATAGGCCGCCTGCAAGCGGCGGGCGATATGGTGCTTGTCGGGCTCTCGCTCGTCGAAGGGGGTTTCCTCCCGTGCGAAGAAGCGCAGCACCCGCTCCTCCCCCAGGTAGGCGCCGATGTTGCGGGCGAACTCCAGGGCCGAGGACTCACCGGGCACCACCACCAGCGTGGGCTGGGGGTGCTTGGCAAAGCGGGCGGCGATGAGGAAGGGGCGCGCCGAGGAAGCCACGCCCAGAGTGCCGTCCTGCCCCGCGTCGAGCTTTCCCCAAAAGCCTTCCAGGGCCTTGGAGTTATCGAGGGCAGTTGCCAGGGCATCGATGAGCATAGATGCGCCACCTTTCTTCGGGGCGCCGTCACAGCGATGCGCCACCTCGTATATCGGCACGACAGAATTCGGTCGCGCCTTCTCTTCGTAAATGCGGCCGAATTCGGTCGCACCTCATGATCATGCAGAAGGACAAACACCGAAAGCCGCACAGGGCGGCCTTGGGGATTCTTTGTGGGGTCATTGTAGCAACAGTTTCCCGTTCCTTGCACTACCATGAATCAGTGGAAGGCGGACGGACGTCCGCACCGCGCGGCAACGCTGGCACACGCCCACCAGGCACATGCCTGCCGTCATGTTAACGCGTGCCCACGCGTCCCTTCCACCGTACAAACGCGAAACCCCAAGGAGGAGCCATGCCCCGAGAGCTGAAGGCGGACAAGGTAGCCCGTGCCCTGCAAATTGAGGAGCGCATGCTGAGCCACTACGGCGAAGGCGCTTGCAGCCTCGACTACACCGACCCCTTCCGCCTGACGGTGGCCGTGGTGCTCTCGGCTCAGTGCACCGACGCCATGGTGAACAAGGTGACGCCCCACCTGTGGGAGGCCTACCCCACCCCCGCCGACCTGGCCTCTGCCAAGGTCGAGGACGTGGCCCAGATCATCCACTCCCTGGGCTTCTATCAGAGCAAGGCCAAGAACCTGGTGAAGCTGGCCCAGATGGTGGTCAGCGAGTACGGCGGCGAGATTCCCAACGATATGGAGCTCTTGCAGCGCCTCCCTGGCGTGGGTCGCAAAACCGCCAACGTGGTCATGTGCGAGGCCTTCCGTAACGCCCAGGGCATCGCCGTAGACACCCACGTGTTCCGCATCGCCCACCTGCTGAAGCTGGCGGGCCCCAGCTGCGACACCCCGGCTAAAACCGAGGCCGCCCTGCTGCGCATCTACCCCAAGGAGTATTGGAACTTCATCAACCACCAGTGGGTGCACTTCGGCAGGGACTACTGCGTCGCCCGTCGCCCCAAGTGCGACGACTGCTTCATCGCCGACCTGTGCCCCAGCGCTGGCACCGCCGCCCGCAAGAAGAGCAAGGGCTAGCGCAACGACGGCCGCATTGCGGACCGTCGTTACCCGCATACCAGCAACAACCGCAAAGGGGCCGCGGCTGGCGCGCAAGCGCCGACCGCGGCCCCTTCCATTGCTTACACCCAGAAGAGCAAAACCTAGTCGACAGGATCCTTGCAGGCCTCGAACTGGGAGTTGTACAGCTCGGCATAGAACCCGTCCTGAGCCAGCAGCTCCTCGTGAGTGCCCTGCTCTACCACGTCGCCCTCGCGAATCACCAAAATCAGGTCCGCATTGCGGATGGTGCTGAGCCTATGGGCGATGACGAAGCTGGTGCGGCCCTTCATGAGGTGGTCCATGGCTTGCTGAATGCGCTCCTCGGTGCGCGTATCTACAGAACTGGTAGCCTCATCGAGGATGAGCATGCGACGGTCCGCCAGCATGGCTCGGGCGATGGTGATCAGCTGGCGCTGACCCTGGGACAGGTTGCCCATGTCCTCGCTGACCACGAAGTCGTAACCTCCTGGCAGCGTAGAGATGAAGCGATGGGCGCGGGCAGCCTTGGCTGCTTCCACCACTTCCTCATGGGTGGCGTCGGGCTTGCCGTAGCGGATGTTCTCCTCGATGGTGCCGTGGAAAAGCCAGGCGTCCTGCAGCACCATGGCCGTCTGGTTGCGCAGGTCATGGCGATCGAAGTCCCGCAAGTCATGGCCGCCCAGGGAGATAGATCCGCCCGTGACGTCGTAGAAGCCCATGAGTAGCTTCACGATGGTAGTCTTGCCGGCACCCGTAGGACCCACCAACGCCACCGTCTGGCCTTCCCGCACCGTCGCGCTGAAATCGCGGATGACGGGCTGATCGGGGTCGTAGCCAAAGACCACGTGGTCGAAGGTGACGCTGCAAGGCACATCGGCCGCCTGGGCCTTGGCCTGCACAGGCTCCTCCTCGGGAGCATCGAGGAACTCGAAGATGCGCTCGGTTGCCGCCGCTAGCTGCTGCAGCACATTAGACACCTGAGCCAGCTGGCTGATAGGCTGGGTGAAGTTCTTCACGTACTGAATGAACGCCTGAATGTCGCCCACGGTAATGCGACCCTGAGCTGCGAAAACGCAACCCATAATGGCCACCGCCACGTAGGCGGCGTTGCCCACGAAATCCATGACGGGCTTCATGAGGCCGCTGACGAACTGTGCGCGCCAGGCAGACTCGTACAGCTGGTCATTGGTCTGCTTGAAGTGCTCGGCCGTGCGCTGCTCCTGATTGAAGGCTCGCACCACCTCGTGACCGCTGCAGGTCTCTTCCACCACGTTGTTCACCTGGCCAAGCAGGGCCTGCTGGCGGTTGAAGTACTTCTGGGACTTCTTCACCACCACCGCAGTGACGATCAGGGAGAGGGGCACCATGGTCAGGGCCACCAGGGTCATCCACCCGTTAATGGACGCCATCATGGCCACCACGCCGATGATAGTGGTAGTGGACGTGATGAGCTGGGTGAGGCCCTGATTCAGGCTCTGACCCAGGGTGTCGACATCGTTGGTAATGCGGCTCAGGGTATCGCCAGTGCCGCCCTTGTCGAAGTGGCCGAAGGGCATGCGGTTGATCTTGGCGGAAATGGCGTTGCGCAGTTGGAAGCAGGTGTCCTGAGAGACCTTAGCCATGACCCAGCTCTGCACGAAGCTGCACAGAGCCGACAGGCCGTACAGGCCCAAGGTGGCCAGCAAGACCATGGCGATGGCGTCGAAGTTTATGCTGCCGGTTCCCTGCACCTTCGCCACCAAGCCGTTGAAGAGCTCCGTGGTTGCCTGACCCAGAACCTTCGGGCCCACGATGTTGAAGATGGTGGAGCCAATGGCGAAGACCACCACCATGAGCACCAGGAACTTGAAGCGACCCATGAAGGACAGGAGCTTCAGCAGGGCGCCCTTCATGTCCTTGGGCTTGTCGACGGGACGACCGGGACCGTGATGCTTGGGAGGCATTAGCGCTCACCTCCTTCCAGGCCCAGCTCCTGGGCGGACAGCTGGGACAGGGCGATATCCCGATATTCATCGCACGTGCGCAGAAGCTCCTCATGGGTGCCCTGACCTGCGATGATGCCATCATCGAGAACAACGATGCGGTCGGCGTGCATCACCGTGGCGATGCGCTGGGCCACGATGATCACCGTCTTGCCCGCAAGGCGGGTCTGCAGCTCGTTCCGCAGGGCGGCGTCGGTCTTGTAGTCGAGGGCCGAGAAGCTGTCGTCGAAGAGATAGCCCTGAGCATCGGTGGCCAGTGCACGGGCAATGGCCAAGCGCTGGCGCTGACCGCCAGAGACGTTGGTGCCGCCCTGGGAGACGGGAGAATCAACTCCCTGGTCGAGTCCTTCCACAAACTCTGCGGCCTGGGCGATCTGCAACGCATCCTGCACTCGCTGATCGCTGGCGGCCTCGTTTCCGTAGATCACGTTAGAAGCGATGGTTCCGTTGAAGAGGAAGGAGCGCTGAGGCACATAGCCGAAGGTGCCGTGCAGCTCGGCGAGGGTCATATCCCGCACGTCTGTGCCGTTCACCAGCACCGCGCCGCTGGTCACGTCCCGGAAGCGCTCGACGAGCTTCAGAACGGTGCTCTTTCCCGAGCCCGTGGCGCCCACGATGGCTGTGGTCTTGCCGGCCTCGGCCACAAAGGACACGTCATGCAGCACGTCGTCGGAACCGTCGTCGTAGCGGAAGCACACGTTGCGGAACTCCACCGTGGCGCCAGGTCGAGCCGCGGCACCGCCTTCCACACCTTCCGGCTCGTCGTCGGTCGCCAAACCCCCGGCAGCGACGGCAGCAGGCCAATTCGCAGCGGTGCCTTCCACACCTTTGCCGTCATGGATGACGGGCTCCGTGGAAATCACCTCGTAGATGCGGTCCGCGGCCACATTGGCGCGAGGCAGCATGATGGACACCATGCCGATGAGCAGGAAGCTGGTGACCACCACCATGGAATAGGTGATGAAGGCAATCAGGTCGCCGGTCTGCACCGTGCCCTGGTCGACATAGCCGCTGCCCACCCACACGATGAGGACGCTGAGAGCGTTCATCACCAGCATCATGGCGGGCATCATGAAGGACATGGCGCGGTTGGTGAAGAGCTGAGTGCGCATGAGCTTCTCGCTGGCGTCCTCGAAGCGATGCTGCTCGCGTTCTTCCCCACCGAAGGCCCTGATCACCGACATGCCGGAGAGAATCTCGCGCGATACCAGGTTCACCTTGTCGATGAGGGTCTGCATGATGCGGAACTTTGGCATGGTGATGGCCATGAGCAGAATCACCACCGCCAGGATGACGCCGATGCCCAGCACGATAACCCACGCCATGCTCAGATTGGTCTGAGCCACCAGAACGATGCCGCCAATGGCGAGGATGGGCGCGTACATGACCATGCGTTGGAACATGATGCTCACGTTCTGAATGAGGTTGATGTCATTGGTGCCGCGAGTGATGAGGGAGGCGGCGGAGAAGCGGTTCATCTCCTCCTCGCCGAAGGAGACCACGCGGCTGAAGAAGCGCTCGCGCAGGTCACGGCCGATCTTGGCACCAGTGCGAGAAGCCACCAGGCACACCAAAACGCTGACCACCATGGCCAAAGCCGCCAGAGCCAACATGATGCCGCCGGTTCGAAGGAGGTAGCCCATCTGCATGTCGCCAAGATCTACCCCAGCACGGAAGTACTCGTCCTTAGCAGCCTCGATGGCCTGTTGGCGCACCATCGATTCGCCGACCTCGCTGATCTTGTCGTCGGTCTGAGCCATAGCGTCCTGAATTTGCTGATCAGTCAGAAGGCCGGCATCATAAGCCGCCAACAGATCGCTAAGGGAGACATCCTGGGACTGACGCATCTGGTACAGGGCTACCAGGGGAACCTGCAGGGCATCATTCAGCTCGCTGCGCCGCTCTTTTCCCTGGTCAGTGAGACACCAGAGTCTCTGATCAGCTGCAGAGGTTTTGTCCTGAGCGTACGCCGCGTCATATAGCTCTCGGTCTTCCTCCGACAGCAACAGACGCAGCACCCCATGGGACTCGTCAGTCAGAACCTCGGGGGAAGGATCCTCGATACCCGATTGCTGGATGCCCACATCTACGATGTCGGAGGTAAGACGCGGCAGCGACAACTCGCTGAACGCCTGCACCACCAGCAAGCAGGCAACCAATGCCAGAGCAGCCTTGTGCTCGAGCAGAAACTTCACAATGCGCACGCGCGCTTCCCTTCATGTTAACGGCTTGCTAAGAAGACGGAAGACGCAATGAGCCCGCAGGCACTCGCGTCCGAAATCTCTTCTTAGCTAACCAACGATGACTTCTATAGCGCTGGGGAACATGAACACGTGGTACGAGTCGGCCATGGGAAGAGGCTCTCCGTCAACCTGAATAGGCAGGTCACGATCGAAGGAAACCTCGATCTCCTGAGCCTGGAAGGACTCGATCTGCTTAAAGCCGGTGTGATTGCCGTTCTTCGCAAGCAGGAACACCATGGTGGCATACGGCACGCTCAGAGGCGGATGGGCGATGCAGATGTCGAAGAGACCATCGTTCAGCGAGGCCTTCGGTGCAACCCTGAACCCGCCGCCATAGGTGGGGCCGATGTTCACGGCCATGAGGAAAGACTCCCCAGCAACTTCCACATCATCATAGCGAGAAGCGGAAACGGAGGGCTGAGCCGCAGTCTCTTCTTCACACTCTTCGCTAACTTTTTCGACAGATGCAGATTCCGTGTTGAAATCAGACTTCGTGCCAGAATCAAGCTCAGTGCTGGAACCGAACTCGGTGTCGGAATCAAGCTCGATGCCGGAATTAGACTCGGCGACGTCGACAGCCGCGGTGACCGAAACGTCATCGCCGCAAGATTTTGCAGCGGCATCTTCAACCTCTCGCCCCACTCGCTCGGGAATCGAGATCACCTGGGACAAACGACGGTTGCGCTGCTCGCCGGAAACGCCGAAGAACTTCGCAGTGTAGCTATAGAGCTCAAGATGATGGAAGAGCTGGTCTATACCCGACGCCAAGAACAGCGGGAATCCCTTAGCCTTGGTCTTCTTGCGACGCTCGACGGTATCGAGGGCGATGCCCGCATCGACACCGAAGGAAAGAGTCTCCATGAAGTACTCGCCGTTCACGCAGCCGATGTCTACGAACTTGCGGTTGCCGCGCACCAGACGTCGCACCGCCTCGGAGACGTCGGCAGGCATGTTGATGCTCTGAGCGTAGTCGTTTCCGGAGCCCACGGGGATGACGCCTACAACCGGGCGATCGCAAGCAGGCAGGGTCATGAGGCCGTTCACCACCTCATGAATGACGCCGTCGCCGCCCAGCACCACCAGCGTGTTGTACTCCTTGCTGAGGTTCGCTGCGATTTCGCGAGCATGGCCCGCATAGCGCGTCATGATGACATCGAGGGCATCCGCGCCCAGAAGACGGCGCAGATCGGTTGCGGCAACATGGGCCGCGTCAGCACCACGCCCACTCTGAGAAGTGGGGTTGGCAACGAGCAGTATTTTTCCGTGGGGTAGCATAGGGGAAAGTATATCCTGCGCAAGCCCCTAGCTCTAGGCCTTCTTTTGAACAGGAGGGAATCCTCTGTTGGTTAATACCGCCACCACGGTTTCCATCAGGAAGGGGATCTTCTCTTCCACCGCAGGGCTGAGACCCTGACAGAGATTGGCGGGGCTGGCATTCTCTACCTGCATGCCCAGGCACAGTCCCTCAGACTCGTAGCCCAGCAACGCCGCGGCGTCGAAAAGGTCGGCCAGCTTCAGCTCATGCAGGGAGGACATGGGGACATCGCGACGGGCCACGTCGTCGGGCTCGTAGCTGAACACCGTGCCAGGGGCCTCCCCCGTTCCTTCAATGGCATCGACCGTCAGCATGAAGTCGTACTTGTTTACCAGGTTGATCATGTCCATGCTCATGCAGCCAACGTTGTACAGGTCGACGTTCTCCGGGAAGTCATAGGCTGCCACCAGGCGCTCGTACACCTCGGGGCCAACGCCATCGTCGAGCATGAGAGGGTTGCCCACAAAAAGAACGGCGATACGGGGTGCATTGGCTTGCTGGGCATCTGCCTGCTGGGTTTCTTCCATAGCTAAATTCCCGTCCTGACGCAGAGGTTGTAATAAGTGGCGAAAGCGATGAAAGCAATGCCGATGATCACGCTCAGCACCGCCCAGAAGCGCTGCTTCTTCACGAACTCGTTCGTGGTGAGCCCCATGTCCAGCGCGCGCTGCACCGCATGCAGCTGGCCGAAGTAGGAGAAGGCGAAGGTAAAGGCCGTCAGCAATACGAAGGTGACCAAGGCGAGGATGCCCGCATTATCCGATGCACCGATATAGGCGGCGTAGAACACGTTGTCAGCGAAGAGCCACAAGGGGTAGAAAACGATGGCCAGCCACCATCCGTGGGCAGGGCCCCAGATAGGAGGCATGAACAGGGCGCCGATGTTGAACTTCGGCACCGCCTTCAACATCTCGCGAGCTCGCTTGATCTCTTCCTTCTCGCGCTTTTCCGCTTCGCGCTGCTCTTTCTTGAAGCCCTCTTGCTTGCTCACAGGCCTCTCCTTGCCATCGAGTTCATTTCATTCCTCTAACAGATACCACACCCAGCGCTTCCGCTAAACGAGTATGATTGCCTATGTGCGCATATTGTCGCCGAATCGGCCGCTTCGCTCTTGCACGAAGCAATTGCGGAATTCAGCGCGCACGCATTAAGCGAAACAACACGAACGCGGCGCAACCAAGCTTCGAGTTAGGCTGGCGAGGCCGCGATTGGCCGAGTGAAACAACACGAGCGCGGCGCAACCGCGCAAAGCGGATAAGCATGACGCGCGTTTCTTCCACACCGAAGCGCACCGTCCCAACCAAGAAAGGACCACCATGGCCCAGTACGACTACCTGATTGTCGGCGCCGGACTCACGGGAGCCGTGTTCGCCCACGAGGCTCTGAAGGCCGGCAAGAAGTGCCTGGTCATCGACCGTCGTGACCATATCGGAGGCAACTGCTACACCGAGAACGTGAAGGGCATCAACGTGCATACATACGGCGCCCACATCTTCCACACCTCTGACGACAGGGTCTGGAACTACGTGCAGCAGTTTGCCAAGTTCAACCATTACGTGAACAGCCCCATGGCCAAGTTCCACGACGAGCTGTACAACCTGCCCTTTAACATGAACACCTTCTCGAAGATGTGGGGAATCAGCACCCCTGAAGAGGCTCGCCAGATTATCGAGGCTCAGAAGGCAGAGGCCGCCATTTCCGGCGAGCCCAAGAACCTCGAGGAGCAGGCGCTGTCCCTCATTGGCCGCGATGTGTTCAACAAGCTCATTCGCGAGTACACCGAGAAGCAGTGGGGCAAGAAGTGCACCGAGCTGCCTCCCTCTATCATCAAGCGCCTGCCTGTGCGCTATATCTACGACAACAACTACTTCAACGACTGCTACCAGGGCATTCCCATGGGCGGCTACACCAAGATGATCGAGGCCATGCTGCAGGGAACCGAGGTTCGCTGCGCTGTGAACTACAAGGACCTGATTGCTGCAGATCCCGACATCGCCGAGCGCGTGATCTACACCGGCCCTATCGACGAGTACTTCGACTTTAGCCTGGGTAACCTGGAGTGGCGCACCGTCCGCTTCGAGACCGAGGTGCTTGAGGGCGTCGAGAACTGGCAGGGCAATGCCGTGGTGAACTACACCAGCCACGACGAGGCCTTCACCCGCATCATCGAGCACAAGTGGTTCGAGTTCGGCAAGGACGAGGAGGGCAACATGCTGCCCGACACCGTCATCAGCCGCGAGTACAGCTTCACCTGGCAGCCTGGCGACGAGCCTTACTACCCCCTGAACGACGAGAAGAACACGCAGCTCTTCGAGGAATATCGCAAGCTGGCCGAGGCCGAGGAGAACGTGGTGTTCGCCGGCCGCCTGGGCGCCTACAAGTACTACGACATGGCTCCCTGCATCGCCGCCGCCCTCGATCTGGCCGAGGCCGAGCTCGGCGTAAAGGCGGAGTAAGGAGCCTGGCTGCAGAGGCAACCTAGTAACGCATCGCGCTGCGAACCGTCTGCGAACTGAGCTGCAAAATCGCCCCACTTGGCATTTAACGCTCATTAAACAGAGCCTCCCATTTCTGTTTAAGAGAAATGGGAGGCTTTCCAATGAGAAGGGCCTTTGAACGATTTGGTACAGGGCAATGGACGCATCTCTTGGCGAGAATCTCGACAAATGACCCCGCGCAATCTCAAATCAAGCATCCTATGCCATATTCTCTGATAAATGACCCCCTCAAACCAGAATCCATCGACTCCACGAACGTAAGTAGAACGTAAAGACAGACCGTTAATCCACATTTCAGGGATAAATGTTGATTATCTGATTGTCATAACGGTTCTTGCCGCCCGTAAGCCTAATCGAATTTCTTCGACGCCATGAATCATGGGGGCATTTACCGGGAAAGTTGGCAACAACCCCTCAAATCTCCTTACGTTAAAGGTCATTTATCAAGAAACCCGCCAAAGCACAATCTTCCTATCCGCCCTCGAAGACCAACGAAAATCATATGCAGGCGAACGTCAGACACTAACGCCTAAGCCCATCGAACAACTGCTTATGAAGTCTCATTCTCCTAGCAGGAAGATCTCTGACTTCGCTCCGATTTCTCAAGCCGAGACAACATCGAACGCTCCTCATGGCGGTATCAAAGCTCATGCTGTATCTAAGTTGGTTTGTCGTCAACGTGCATACTGTGTATCCAAGTTCGGTAAGCGCATTAACCCTAATTGCATCATACGAACGCCTATTAAATCCATGGTACGAATCACTGTCATATTCGAGAATTACCCTCTTCTCTTCCCATAGGAAATCACAACGATAAGAATCCTTGCCCAACCTTGCTCGCAATCGTTCGGGAATCTCTATCTCACCATTTAGCGAAAAACCCTTCATGCCATAGCCACCTCTGACAGTAGAGAAGGACATGGCTATAGCTATATCGGTTTCGTAAGGAGAGCCAGAATTGTCCATGATGTAATGCACAGCGTCTCTATTGCCCGCCAACCCTCTTTTACGACCAACCTCTCTAGAGAGCTTCTCCACCTTCTGCATATTGCATAAAGGCGCTAAACCGTATTCAACAGTTCCCCCAACTTTAAAAGAGTACGTTCCACAGAATTCAAAACCGAGCCTAACCGAGGAAACCAACTCCGAATCCTTCATCAATTGAAGCAAGCATAACTCCGGAGAGGCGACATACACGCCTGCAGAGACCCGCCTAAAAGACCTATCGGGAACAGTACGGCAAACATGCGCTACGGTATCACCCCTCTTTACCCTGTCAGCACCCCTGGCAACACAAATGGAAAGAGCTTCATCCTCAGGCAAGTGCAAAAGGAGCCGAGCATACTCAACCTCCTGCAGCAATGGCCTCATACCCGACAAAGGCGTCACGGAGGTCGATGCAGGCTCACATAACGCAATGTCACCTGTCCGGCACATACGCCAAAACCTAAGAGCTGATTCATGTCCTATGAAAATAGCCATGAGCCCAGCTTAAGGCGCAGTTCATACGAAAACCTCTCTCGAACTTCTGTCGAACCTCCCCCAAAGTTCAGTCAAACTCCACCGAAGCATCCTTCAAATCCCCCGCCAATCTTCGCCCGAACACCCTTTGAAGTTAGTCCGATTCTCAGCCACTTTTCACCAATCTCGTTCGAAGCGTGGATTCAAACGCAAGCAGCATTCTCAATCACACCCAGCACGAGGGGGTATTCGAACAGGTATTGGTATAAAAAACGGGGCTCTAGCCTCCTCGGAATCAAACGCCCTCATCCCCAGCCATCCAACTAGCATCCCCAGGCAGAAAACAAGAGCCAGAACAATGCCCCTGGCCCTCACATGCCTTGCTTCTCCCAAATCCGTGCGCATCTTGCTTCTCCCAAATCCGTGCGCATCTCGCCTCTCCCAAATCCGTGCGCATCTCACTTCCCCCCTAACCCATGCGCATGTAGAAAGGAAGAACGGCCAGAGCGTTTGCTCTGGCCGTTCTATCGAAAGCTTACGGTTCGAACTCCACGTTCGGAAGTCGTCCCCTCTTATCTCTCGGCTACATCCTAGGCAGCGTCGAGAGCGGCGATCAGCTTGTCGGACAGACCGTTGGTCTGCTTAGAGATGTCAGCGTAAACCTTCTGTACGCCCTCGTTGTTCTTGAACTCGGTGAAGAAGTCCTCGTCATACTCAATAACTTCCATGCCGGCGTCGGTCATAACCTTCTCGTTGTCAGCGTCGAAGCTAGCAAGCTGAGGAGCGATCTCTGCTGCGGACTCGTTTACAGCCTGCTGCAGTGCCTCCTGGTATGCAGGATCCAGGGAGTCCCAAGCATCCTTGTTAATGCATACGAAGTTAGCGTAGATGATGTGATGGGTGCGGCACAGGTACTTCTGCACTTCCTGGAAGGATGCGCCCACGGAGGTGTCGGTTGCATTCTCCTGGCCGTCAACGGTGCCGTTCTGGAGGGCGAAGTACACCTCGCTGAACGCCAGAGGAGTGGGCTCAGCGCCTACTGCCTTCCAGAAGGCCATGTGGTTGGCGTTCTCCATGGTGCGGATCTGGAAGCCCTTGAAATCGGCGAGAGTGCGGAGCTCCTTGTTAGAGGTGGTCTCACGGAAGGTAGCTGCCTGCAGCCAACCGAGGTTGTGCAGACCGTTCTCCTCGAAGGATGCCTGCAGGCCCTGGCTGAACTCGTTGTCGCCGTTCAGAACGGAGTCGATCTGCTCAGCGGACTGAGTTGCGAAAACCATAGGAAGGTCGAATGCGGCAAGACCAGGAACGAATGGAACGGCAGGAGCTGCCTGAGTCAGAACCATCTGAATGTCATTAGCCTGCTCCTGGCGGAGGATGTCAGCGTCACCGCCGAGCTCGCCAATGCCGTGATACTCGATGGTCAGCTTGCCACCGGTGATGGCAGAAACTTTCTCAGTCATCAGCTCGCCCCACTGGTTGCCAGCGGAACCCTTAGAGGTGCTATCGGACAGGATGAGGGTTACAGGGTCGAGGTCCTTATAGGCGCCCTCGTCGGAAGACGAGCCTGAACCCTGGTCGCCACCGCAACCAGCCAATGCGACCATTGCAGCCAAAGCTGCTGCAGCCAAAGCCATAAGCAGGCCGCGCCTGGTCTTGCGGGAATTCTCGTAGCCTTTCATCTCTACGATCTCCTTTCTGCCAGCCCCTTACCTGGCAATAAAAAATGAAGGGGACCTGATGAAAAGTGTACTAGGAGCGCCCTTATAAAGCTCATGAATTAAAGGGCCAATGCAACACCTTGGGGATTAATTACGATACGGACAATTACCCCTAATTTGTGAAAATAACCAGTTGACGCATATAGACCCTATATATAAACGAATCTCGAGATAAAGAAATAAAAAGCGTTCAATTTAAATTTGCCTAAAACGCTTCAATGACCTGGGATTTCGCACACATAGCCTACGTACATCAAAAGCCGGTAACAGTGTTGGCAAACAAAGGATTTACAAAGGACCCAGGGAACAAATTACGCCCCTTCTAAGCGAAGACGCGAACGGAGATCCCCCCCGCATCCAGAAACACGAAAAGGGCCGGAAGCAACTGCTTCCGGCCCTTCCCTTCGGTCAAGCGACCGCTGTGACGTTTTGTGCTCTCGACTAGCTATTAAGCAGCGTCGATAGCGGCGAGCATCTTGTCGGACAGACCGTTGGTCTGCTTGGAGATGTCAGAGTAAACCTTCTGTACGCCCTCGTTGTTCTTGAACTCGGTGAAGAAGTCCTCGTCATAGGTGATCTCGGTCATGCCAGCGTCGGTCATAACCTTGGCGTTGTCAACGTCCATCTGAGCCAGCTGAGGAGCGATCTCAGCTGCGGCATCGGAGACGGCCTGCTGCAGTGCCTCCTGGTAAGCTGGGTCGAGTGCGTCCCAACCCTCCTTGGAGATGCTCATCATGTTAGCGTAAAGGATGTGATGGGTGCGGCACAGATACTTCTGTACTTCCTGCAGGGATGCGCCAACGCAAGTGTCGGTAGCGTTCTCCTGGCCGTCAACGGTGCCGTTCTGCAGTGCGAAGTAAACCTCGGACCAAGCCAGTGGGGTAGGCTCAGCGCCTACTGCCTTCCAGAAGGCCATGTGGTTGGCGTTCTCCATGGTGCGGATCTGGAAGCCCTTGTAGTCAGCGAGGGTTGCGAGCTCCTTGTTAGAGGTGGTCTCACGATAGGTAGCTGCCTGCAGCCAACCGAGTACGTGGAAACCGTTCTCCTCAGCAGCGGCCTGGAGGCCCTGGCTGAACTCGTTGTCGCCGTTCAGAACGGAGTCGATCTGCTCAGCGGACTGAGTTGCGAATGCCATAGGCAGGTCCATGCATGCCAGCTCAGGAATGAAGGAAACTGCAGGGGCTGGCTGACCAACCCAGATCTGAATGTCGTTTGCCTGCTCCTGGCGGAGGCCGTCGACGTCACCGCCGAGCTCGCCAAGACCATGGTAATCGATAGTCAGCTTGCCACCGGTGATCTCGGAAGCCTTCTCGGCTACCAGCTGACCCCACTGGTTGCATGCGGAACCCTCAGAGGAGGAATCGCCAGCGATCAGGGTTACAGGATCAAGATCAGCGTAGGCATCATCGCTGCTGCTGGAAGAGCTGCTGTTGTCGCCACCGCAGCCTGCCAGTGCGACCATTGCGGCTACCATGGCGGCTACTAAGCCCATGACCAGGAAGCGCTTGGTCTTCTGAGATTTCTCGTAGGCCTTCATCTCTACGATCTCCTTTCTGCAATCATCAGCGATTGCATATAGAAACTATTTGTATTAGCCCAGGAACGCCACAGAGAACCAAGGCACATACACGATGAGTACCAGGGCAATGAGGAAGGCACCGATGAATGGGATAGCGCGCTTCGCGATTGCCATGGGCTGCTCGCCGGAGAGGTTGCCAACGACGAACAGGTTGAGTCCGAACGGTGGAGTTGCGAGGCCGATAGCCAGGCAGCACACCAGAACGACGCCGAAGTGAACAGGATCGAGGCCCATAGACTCCATTGCAGGAAGCAGCAGCGGAGCAAGGATGATGATTGCGGGGCCGGTATCCATGACCATGCCCAGGATGAGGAAGAGCACGGTGCAGAAGGTAAGAGCCAGCCAAACACTACCGAAGGTGCTGGTAATGAAGTTGGTGATGGCAGAGGATGCGCCGGTCAGAGCAAGAACGCGACCGAAGGCGATGGCGAATGCCAGCACGAAGGCCAGGCCACCATAGGTGCGGACAGCGCTGCACATGATGGGGATGATGTCCTTGATCTTAATGGTGCGATAGATAACCAGGGCAACGAACAGAGCGTAGAACACGCTGATGCAAGCAGCCTCGGTAGGAGTTACGAAGCCAGCGTAGATGCCGCCCAGAACGATGATGGGGCAAAGCAGTGCAGGCAGGCTGTCGAGGAACAGATGGCCGAAGCCGTCCTTCTTCAGCTCGGTGATTGCATCGGTGATGCGCTCGCGATCCTCGCCCTTACGAATGCAGTAGATGACGGAGTACACCATCAGGCACAGGGCGATGAGGATGCCAGGAAGGATGCCGCCCAGGAACAGTGCGCCAGTAGAAACGCCGGTTGCCAGGGAGTACAGAACGAACGGAATAGAAGGAGGAATGATTACGCCCAGGGAGCCAGCAACTACGATCATAGCTGCGCTCCACTTGCGGTCGTAGCCCAAGCTCACCAGGAAGGGCACGCACATGGCGCCAACTGCTGCTGCAGTTGCAGGACCGGAACCGGAGATTGCACCGTAGAACAGGCAGGTCACGATAACAGCGCAAGGAACGCCACCGTGGAAGCGGCCCAGGAAGAATGCGAAGAAGTTGAACAGCTTCGCGGAGATGCCGCCCTCGGCCATGATGATGCCGCCGAAGATGAACAGGGGAACAGCCAGAATTGGCGTGGAGTTAGCACCAGAGAATGCGTTGGTGATCAGCTGAGTGATGGTACCACCAGAGCCGGTAACCAGAATTGGTGCCATGGAGCCGGCAACCATTGCGAAGCCGATTGGCAGGGACAGAGCAATGGCAACCAGGAATACGACGAATACGAGTACTGCGGGCATTATGCGTCACTCCTTCCGTTGGTAAAAGCGGAAGCGATGACGTCAGCCTCATGAACCTGCTCCTGCTTCTCAGCATTGCGCTTCTCGGCCTCGAGCTCCTGCTTCGCCTGCTCTTCAACAGTGTTAGCGGGCTCTACATTGATGTTCTTGATGTGAATGACGCACATCTGAACAGCACGCAGAGCACCAAGAGCGAAACCGACGAGGACGAACAGATACATGATCCACATGGGCCACACCATAGCGGGAGAAGTCTCGCCACTTTCGAGGACACGCTGGAACACGGTAACGGCGTTGACGGTCAGGAAGGCCATGAGAACAGCAGTCACAGCGTCAACGGCAACGTCGAAGATGTTGCGCAGCTTCCAAGGGATGATGTCAATAAGAGCAGTAACCCTCAGAGCGGTGCACGTACGGATGGTGTAAGGAATCGACATGAACACAGTAGCGATCCATGCGAAGCGGCAAAGCTCCTCTGCCCACGTGAGTGCCGGGAAGAAAGGAACGTTGCGGGCGACAACCTGCATCAGCTCGACGCAGGAGATGATAGCCAAGAGGGAGACCAGAAGGACTTCCTCAAAGTGCTCATCAAGCCACTTAATGACTTTCATGAAATACGCTCACCTCCAACAATGAGTCGGGTGAAAAACGAACCCAGGGGCTGAACTGGCATTCCTCTTTCACATGGCAACTGAAATTAGCTTCAGTATAGACATGCAATCACCAGGTGATTATTGCAATTAAGGAAGATATTAATTCAGCAGGCGAATTGTTAATACTCAAATCCTAAAGATTTGATGAATGAATTTCACCTTTGAATTAATAGAGCGATTTATTGCGCCTTATCGCATAACCGTTCCCAAACACATCTTCCATAATGACTAAATACCCAGATGATTCTTATAGGACAAATGTCTATTAAGAATAGTAATGCCTGGTCAGGGCCGAATGCAACAGAATTAGGCGATGAAAACCATTACAAGTGGAATGGTAATGATAGAAAACAGCGTGGTGAGGAACATGCACTGGCTAAGGGTGAGCGTATCTCCCCCATAGTTCACCGCGATAATGGTTCCCATCATGGCAGCAGGCATAGCAGCGACCAATGCGATAGAGGCAGACTGGTACGGCGTAAGGAAGAGCATGCAGATGCCGAACACCACAGCAGGCACCACGATGAGGCGCACGAAGGTGGTGATGTAGGCCCAACCGTTGCTGAGCATATCCCGCACCCGGTACTTAGCCATGGTCGATCCGATGACCAGCATGGCTGCGGCAGGGGTCATACCGCCAATGAGCTCGCAAGCGCGGCCAATGGGACCCGAATCCGTCACGTGCAGCAAGGCCAGAACCAGAGCGGCCATGCAGGCCAGCATGATGGGGCTCACCATCATCTTCCCGATCTTGCGCAGCTGATCGTTCCAATCGAGACCAACGTCGCCAGTACTCGCCACCGCCCACATGCCGAAGCTGTAGATCATGAGATTGCAGATAAGGTTGTAGATAGCGATATAGAAGATAGACTCGCCGCCCAAGAGCACATCACTGATGGCGAAGCCTATAAAGCCCACGTTGCTGAAGGCGATGGTGAAGGCATGGCCGCCCCGCTTGTTCTTGGGAATGCGATACAGCATGGGCACCAGCACGGAAATGGCGATGACGGCCGCGAAGACCAACACCGACACGCCCAGAATCTTTATGACCACGTCTCCTCCGGGAAGGTTGCTGTTGCCAAGCACGGAGTCGAGGACGATGCAGGGGCAGGTGATTTTCATGATCACGTCAGAGAGAACGCTGTCGAAGTGATCGTCGACCATGCCGATCTTCCGGGCCAAATACCCCAAGGTCACCGTAATCAGCATGACCAGCATCATCGATTCTGCGTTTAGGAACGTCTCCATGTTCGCCTTCCCTTCGAACGTCTTGGTTCCTCCCCAGTATCAGTGTATCGGGCGCAATCTCGGAAACAATTGTGGAAAAGAAAAGCCCCTTATTCACCAGGTGAATAAGGGGCAAAAGCCTTCGAAGCTCTGGCGCGGCACGAAAGCCAGCGTCATCCGAAGACCAGGCGCAGTGCGAAGGGTAGCACGGCATGGCCTTCCAACGCGAAGCTCACTATTCTTCCAAACCGCAAATACGGAGAACGCAATCGGCCACCTCAGAGACCGACGAAGCCAACGCGGTAGCATCCTGAAGCTCCTCGTAGGACCCGTAGCCGTACAGACATCCCACCGATGGCAGGTCGTGAGCGCGGGCAAGGTTCAGATCCTTATAGCGGTCCCCCACCGCCATCCAGCTTCCGGGCTGCTCCTTGGCGATGGTCTTGAAGATCTCCTCCTTAGGGATATCCCCGAAGGCCTCAGCGCTGTAGTAGGCGCTGAACCATTGGTCTAAGCCGAAGACCTCCCTGGCCACATCCTTGTAGGCGATGCGGCAATTGGAAAGGAACACACAGTTCAGGCCCGCATCATGCACGCGGGTGAGCATCTCGGGAACCCCGGGGAACAGCCGGGCCGAGCCGTCGGTCATGAACCTATCCATAGCGGCGCCCACAATACGAGCCGCCTGGTCAGTCACGGACTTGGGAAGCTCCGGTGCGAAAGAGGACCACATCTCGTCGGCGGTAAGGCCCAGATAGCAGGAGATATCCTGCAGCTGAAAGGTCCGAGGCTGCGCATGACCCTCGGCCACCAGCCATTCGTAGGCCTCTAGAAACGCCTTCATATATATGTAGGCGCTGTCATGCAGCGTGCCGTCGAAATCGAAGATGACGGTGCGTATGGTCGAAGAGTTCGCAGGCTGCGAGCTGAGGTTGGCAGCCTGAGCCCAGTTCGCAGGCTGCGAGCTGGGGTTGGCAGCCTGAGCTCCGGCGCAATCGCACTGAGGCTCAGTAGGTATGGTTTTGGAATTCGTTTCAGTCATGCCGCTATTCTAAACGAGATTAAAGATGAGACCGCATTCAGTAAGAAGTTCGGCCTCGCGCAAAGAGCCCAGCACGAGACCGAATTTAGAGCAAAATTAGATCTGACGCAGAAGGTTAACCATCTCGATGGCGCCAACGCCGCACTCGTAGCCCTTGTTGCCGGCCTTGGTGCCCGCACGCTCAATGGCCTGCTCGATGGTGTCGACGGTGAGGATGCCCATCATGACAGGCTTGCCGGAAGCCAAAGCAACCTGGGCGATGCCCTTAGAAACCTCGTTACATACCACCTCGTAGTGGCTGGTAGCACCGCGAATGACGGCACCCAGGCAGATGACGGCGTCATACTTGTCGGACTGGGCCATGGCCTGAGCGGCTACGGGAACCTCGAAGGCGCCGGGAACCCACGCGATGGTGATGTTCTCCTCAGGGACGTCGTGACGGACGAAGGCGTCCATAGCACCGCCTAGCAGCTTGCTGGTGATGAACTCGTTGAAGCGGGCGCAGACGATGCCCACCTTCATACCCTGATTAACGACCTTGCCCTCTAGTACCTGTGCTGGCATAGTTGCTTCCTTTCTCTTCATTTGCACGTTTATTTGCACGTTTTGCACGTTGAATTTCGCGTTCCGCGCGTTTATTTGCGCGTTTTGCCTGGTTGATTACTCGTTTTTCCTAGCCATTCAGCTGATTTCGCGTTCAATTCGCTTGCCGTTCGCTCGTTACGCTCGAGCGCTTTCCATTTACAAGCTTGGGCGAGCGCCACGAGCGCTTGCCCAAGCGACTTCCACCTAGTCTTCTACGGAGATCATGTGGCCCATCTTCTCGGCCTTGGTCTTCAGGTAGCGATGGTCATGCTCCTGAGCCTCGATCTCGATGGGCACGCGCTCGGCAATTTCCAGATTGAAGTCAGCCAAGCCGTAGATCTTGTCAGGGTTATTGGTGAGCAGTCGCAGGCTCTTGCAGCCCAGATTGCGCAGGATCTGCGCGCCGGACCAGTACTCGCGCAGATCGGGCTCGAAGCCCAGCGCGACGTTGGCCTCCACCGTATCCAGGCCCTGCTCCTGCAGCATGTAGGTCTTCAGCTTATTGATAAGGCCAATGCCGCGACCCTCCTGGCGCATGTACAGCACCACGCCGCGACCCTCGCGCTCCACCATTTCCATCGCATGGGAAAGCTGAGGACCGCAATCGCAGCGCAGGGAGCCGAAGACATCGCCGGTCAGACACTCGGAGTGTACGCGGCACAGGACGTCCTTGCCGTCACCCAAATCGCCCTTCACCAGAGCGACGTGCTCCTCGCCAGTGATGTCGTTCACGAAGCCGTGGATGGTGAAGTTGCCGTAGCGAGTGGGCAGCTGAGCCACCGCCTGCTCCTTCATGTGGTTGTCATGGATGCGGCAGTAGTCCTGCAGCTGCTTAATAGAGATGAAGCACAGGTTGTGTTCCTTGGCCATCTCGGCCAGCTCGGTGGTGCGCATCATGGTGCCGTCCTCGCGCATGATCTCGCAGCACAGACCGCACTGCTTCATACCGGCGTGACGCAGCAGGTCGACGGTGGCCTCGGTATGGCCGTTGCGCTCGAGAACGCCGCCAGAGCGAGCGATGAGGGGGAACATATGGCCTGGACGACGGAAATCCTCGGGCTTGGCATCGGGGTCGACGCACTTCATGGCGGTGACGGAGCGCTCGTAAGCGGAGATGCCGGTGGTGGTGTCTACGTGGTCGACGGACACGGTGAAGGCCGTCTCGTGATTGTCGGTGTTGTCGGTGACCATGGGCGTGAAGTTCAGCTTGCGAGCCAGCTCGATGCTCATGGGCATGCAGATGAGGCCCTTGGCGTAGGACGCCATGAAGTTCACGTTGGCCTGGGTAGCGTACTCAGCCGCGCAGATCAGGTCGCCCTCGTTCTCGCGATCGGGGTCGTCCACCACCATGATCACGTGGCCGGCCTGCAGCTCGATGAGAGCCTCTTCAACCGTGTTCATTTGCATATCGTTCTCCTTCTCGTAAGGTTTGCTCGCGTATAAGTGGAAGATGGGCAAGCCCATCGGGTTGTTCGGGATGCCTCGGCGTGCGCTCACGCGGGACGCGCCTTGGGCGGCTAGTAGGTCGCGCCTCGCTCAGGGCTGGCGAGATCGCGCCTTGGGTGGCTGATGGGTCGCGCCTTGCTCGGGACTGGCGAGATCGCGCCGCTAGAAGCCGTTGGCCACGAGGTACTCGAGGCTCAAGGCTCCAGCAGATCCCCTCGAGGAGCCAGTGGGCGGTTCAGGTGCCCTCCCCTCCTTGGCTTCCTGACCCAGGGCCGCGCCCAGAAGCCGCTGCACGTACTTGCCCACCACGTCGTTTTCCAGATTCACCAAATCACCTGGGCGCTTGCGCAGCAGGATAGTTTCGTCGCGGGTAGTGGGAATGAGGGACACGCTGAAAGTGTCCGCACCCAGAGAGGCCACCGTCAGGCTCACACCGTCGATGGCGATAGAGCCCTTCTGCACGATGAGAGCCAGGACGTCGGGGGTGGTGCGAATGGTGACCCACACCGCGTTCTGGTCGGGACGAATCTGGGTGATAGTGCCCACGCCGTCTATGTGTCCGGAAACGATGTGGCCGCCGAACCTGCCGCCTGCCGCCATAGCGCGCTCAAGGTCGACGGGGTCCCCCGCCTTCAGGCTGCCCAGGTTCGACCTCTTCAGGGTCTCGGGCATGACATCGGCGGTGAACTCGTCGGCGGAAAAGGACGTCACCGTCAGGCACACGCCGTTCACCGCGATGGAGTCGCCAAAGTGCACGTCGCTGAGGACCTTCTTCGCAGCGATGACGATCTTGCCCGCGCGAGCGGAGGGAAGGACGCGACGAACCGTGCCCACCTCCTCGACAATGCCGGTAAACATTAGGAAACCTCCTTGTGGTCAGGGGTTTTAGTGGAAGAAGCTTCGCGGGAGGGATACAGCGTGATGAGGGGACCGTCGTTCACGGGATATTCCAAAACGATGTCGTCACCTAACACGGAAACCCGCGGGGATCCCAAAGGCAGGGCATCAGCCATACGAGAGATACCTGCGCCGCCTACAGGGGACGCTCCCGTGCCGCCGATGATCTTCGGGGCCAGATACACCACCACCTCGTTCACCAGGCCAGCTTCGAAGGCCGCCGCGTTAAGCTGCGCGCCGCCTTCCAGAAGGACGGAATCGGTGCCGTTTTCAGCCAGGTGGGACATGACGTGAGGCAGGGACACGCGACCCTGCTCATCCGAGGGGACCGCTACGACCTGAACCCCGGCGGCGGAAAGGGACGCCTGCTTCGCGGGATCAGGGTCGCAGCAGTACACCCTGGTAGGAATCTGATCGGCAGTCTTCACCAACTGGGAAGACAGAGGAATGCGCAGGTGAGAGTCGCATACCACCCGCAGAGGGTTGTTGCCAGTTGCGCCGCCTGCGCGTCGACAAGTCAGAGAGGGGTCGTCGGCTAGCACCGTGTTCGCACCCACCATGATGGCGGCAAGGCGATGGCGATACTCGTGCACCTGGGCACGGGACGCCTCGCAAGACACCCACCGGGAATCGCCGGTGCTTGCGCTGATGTGGCCATCGGCGGTCATGGCCCACTTAGCCACCACGAAAGGCAGCTTGCGGGTCATGTAGTGGAAGAAGATGGGATTTAGCTGGTCGCACTGCGCGCGGCAAACGTCTTCATCTACCTGAATGCCGGCGGCGCGAAGGCGGGCGTTGCCCTTACCGGACACCAGAGGGTTAGGGTCGCGAGAGCCCACCACCACGCGAGCGATGCCAGCTTCTATAAGGGCATCGACGCAGGGAGGC
>JAQXVU010000044.1 GCA_029225085.1 Eggerthellales bacterium
CTGAAGGCCATGTGCGCCATCATGGCCCACCGCGGCCCCGATGGCGAAGGCCAGTACATCGACGACGGCATTGCCCTGGGCCACCGTCGCCTGAGCCTCATCGACCTGGAAAACGGCAACCAGCCCATGGTACGCGCCGATGCCGGCCACAAGTCGACCCTCACCTCCCCTGCAGTAGAAGGGCCCCAAGCCTACACCCGCGGCCAGTACTGCATCGTGTTCAACGGCGAGATCTACAACTATCAGGACCTTCAGGCCGAGCTCAAGCAGTTCGGCTGGGAATTCCAGACCTCCTCTGACACTGAGACCCTGCTGGTGGCCTACCTCGAGTGGGGCAAGCACCTGCTGAAGAAGGTCCGCGGCATGTTCGCCTTCGCCATCTACGACAAGAGGGAGCAGACCCTGTTCTGCGCCCGGGACTTCTTCGGCATCAAGCCCTTCTACTACACCTGCCAAAACGGCCAGTTCATCTTCGCCTCCGAGATAAAGTGCATCCTCGAGCATCCCGCCTACCAGCGTCAGCTGAACCACGACGCTCTCGAGCAGTACCTGAGCTTTCAGTACAGCGTGCTGCCCGAGACCTTCTTCAAGGGCATCTTCAAACTCATGCCCGGTCATTGCCTGACGGTGAAGAAGGGCGGCGAGCCCGTCATCGAGAAGTACTGGCAGGTAGACTACGACATAGACGAGTCCCTCACCCTCGATGAGGCCTCGGAGCAGATTCATACCGCCGTACAGGACAGCGTGAAGTATCACCAGGTGGCAGATGTGGAAGTTGCCAGCTTCCTGTCCTCCGGCGTCGATTCTAACTACCTCACCGCCAGCCTGAACGACCAGGGCAGCGACATTAAGACCTTCACCGTGGGCTTCGAGACCCCCGACGGCGAGAAGTACAACGAGATCAGCTACGCCAAGGAAGCTTCTGAGTGCCTGAACATTCAGAACTACGCCCACGTCATCACCGAGGACGAGTTCTGGCACAGCCTGGCCCGCGTGCAGTGGCACATGGACGAGCCCTCTGCCGACCCCGCCGCTGTGGCCCTGTACTTCGTCGACCGTGAGGCCGCCAAGCAGGTGAAGGCGGTGCTCTCCGGCGAAGGCTCCGACGAGTTCTTTGGCGGCTACACCATCTATCAGACTCCTTTGGAAAACGCCAAGCTGAAGGCCATCCCCAAGCCCCTGCTGAAGGCCGGCGCAGCCGTGCTGAAGAAAGCGGGGCTTCGCGGCGCCAACTACCTGCATCGCGCATCGACCCCCATCGAGGAGCAGTTCATCGGCAACGCCAACATGTTCAGCACCGCCGAGCGCGCCCAGCTGCTGAAGCGCCCTTCCTGCGGCGTCACCCCTCAGGACATCACCGCTCCGCGCTATGCCGAGGTTGCCGACTTAGATGACGTCACCAAGATGCAGTACATCGACATGGAGTTCTGGCTCATCGGCGACATCCTTCTGAAGACCGACAAGATGTCCATGGCCCACAGCCTCGAGAGCCGCGTTCCCTTCCTCGACCTTGAGGTATGGAAGGTGGCCCGCACCCTGCCCACCAAGGTGAAGGTATCCACCGCCACCACCAAGCTGGCTCTGCGTAAAGCCGCAACCAAGCTGCTGCCTGAGCGGTTCTGCGAGAAGCGCAAGCTGGGATTCCCTGTGCCCACCCGCGTCTGGCTTAAACAGGACAAGTACTACGACAAGGTGAAGGCGGCCTTCACCTCCGAGGTAGCCGAAGAGTTCTTCCACACCGACTTCCTGGTGAAGCTCCTCGACGACCACCGCGCGGGCCTCGCCGATAACTCCCGCAAGATCTGGACGGTCTACATGTTCCTAGTCTGGTACGACGTGTACTTCGTACAGCAGAACGTGCCGAGCATCCCTGTGGCTAACTAGCACGACCTGAATGCGATTTAGCATTCCACCCAGGCGGTAACGGGACCGGAGTCTATCCCCTCCATACGCAGCGGAATGGTCGCCGCCGCCTTCAGGGGCGCATTAGCGGGCACCTGCGAGAGGTCGGCGTCTTCCACAATGCAGATGAAGTCGTCGGTGTAGCAACCCAGCAGATGTTTATGGGCCATGGCGCCATCGTCAGACTGGTCAGAAGGCGAAGCAAGGGACACGAAATCGAGGCAGATGGCCTTCAGCGTGGCGCCGAAGGTTTGCACCAGGTACTGGGCAGCCTGCTGGCTTACCGAAGGCGTATGGTCCTGATAAAGCGCAGGATCACTGTCTCGCAGCGCGCCGAACCCCGTGCGAATCATGAGGAAATCCGCTTGAGCGATCTCTGCCGCGTGAGCCTGGAAGTCCTCGGGGGTTAGCTTCTCGTCTGCGCCCTTGGGAATCTCTATGAGCACCGGACGCTGATAGAAGAAGTAATCGAAGGGCAGCTGGGCAATCTGTGCGCCCTCATGGTTGAAGTGGTTAGGGGCATCGAAGTGAGTGCCGTAATGCTCGTGGAACCGCACGATGCAGGAGTTGTTGCGGTCCCCCGCTGCCGTCGAGCGCACTCGCGTAATCTCATAGATCTGGTTTCCCGGCCAACCGGGCTTTCCCGCGTTCATGGGGTAGGAAATGGGAATCCTCATAACGCCTCCTTACCGAGCTTTCGCCAACGTCTCCGTCTTGGCGCTGACTTTTCGACGTCGAATCCGAGCTGGGTCTCCTTACCGTGTTTGTACACATTGTACGCAATGCGCAGAAAGGCCATACCGTGGGAGCCTTATTCCTCATTCATACCTATAATGAGCATACAAATTCAATGCCGTTGTCGGGTTGCGCGGCGGCTGCCTGGTAGGAAGGGATCTCATGTCAAGAATCATCGTCGCCGACTCCTCCGCAAACCTTCCCAACTCCTGGGATGAGGACTTCGCTTCTGCGCCCCTTAAGATCATCGTGAACCATCACGAATACATCGATGACGAGTCCCTGAATATGGAAGCCATGCTGCAGGACCTGCAGGAAGCTGACGACGCTTCTACCACTGCCTGCCCCAGCAGCGGCGAATGGATGCAGACCTTCAACGAGGCTGATGAGGTCTTCGGCGTCACCATCACCAGCGCTCTCTCGGGTTGCTACAACTCTGCGTGCGTAGCGGCCGACATGTATACCGACGAGCACCCCAACCGCAAGGTGTTCATCCTCGATTCACTGACCACCGGCCCCGAAATGGAACTCTTAGTCGAGAAGTACCGCGAGCTGATTAAGGCAGGCGAGCCCTTCGAAACCATTAAGGCAAAGATCCAGGAGTACCTGAAGGGCACTCACCTGCTGTTCTCCCTGGAATCCCTGAAGAACATGGCCAAGAACGGCCGCGTCAGCCCCGCAGTAGCCAAGGCTGTGAGCTTGCTGGGCATCCGCATCATCGGTGCCGCCAGCGACCAGGGCGAGCTCGAGCCCCTGCATAAGACCAAGGGCGAGAAGCGCGCCATCTCTACCCTGTGGAAGACCATGCGCGAGCGCGGCTTCGAAGGCGGCAAGGTGCGCATCACCCACACCAACAACCTGAAGGCCGCCGAGAAGCTGGCCGAGTTCGTGAAGGAAGCCTTCCCCACCTGCGACGTGAACATCCGTCCCAACACGGGTCTCTGCTCCTACTACGCAGAGCCCGGAAATGTCATGGTAGGCTTCGAAGGCGCTGTCCGCAGCTAGGTTACTCGCATTTAGGCCCCGCAAGGAACTCTCGCATCCCTACCCGCTTCGCTCTGGGAAGGCCAGGCTCAGCCCTCTCGTAAACACAGCAAGGCCCACCTCGCTTTCGCGGAGTGGGCCTTTGGTTGAGCATTGAAGTTGATTGCTAGAGGCGCGAACCTGCTTCTTGCTTGACCTTGGTACGAATATCGCACCAGCGGATCTTACGAGCGATAACCTTCTGATCGATGCTGCCATCCTCAACGTTCTTGAACTTGGCCTCAAGCTCAGAACGCTCGGCGGCTACTGCGTCGAGGTCGATGTTGTCGGCCACGCAGGAACGGTCAGCAAGGACATAGACCAGTCCACCTGTGCAATAGGCGTAACCGCCCTGGCTGGCAACGGTAACCACGGAACCATCGTTCAGATGGGCGCGGATAGCACCGTCGGTCAGCTTGGTCAGCGTAGGTACGTGACCCTCCATGAAGCCCATCTCGCCAGCCTTGCCGGGGACAACTACCATCTGGCAGTCCTTGTTCCGGTACTCACGCTTCTTGAGATCGACGATATCACAGGTGATCTGGGACATTATTCAGCTCCTTCTTCAGCCTGAAGGGCAGCGTATGCCTCGTATACCTCCTCGATAGCACCCTTCATACGGAAGCACTGCTCAGGAATGTGATCGCACTTGCCGTCGAGGATCTCCTTGAAGGAGCGAACAGTGTCGGCCATGGTGACGTAAACGCCAGGGTTGCCGGTGAACTGCTCTGCTACGTGGAAGTTCTGACCCAGGAACTGCTGAACGCGACGAGCGCGGTTAACGATGAGCTTCTGCTCCTCGGTGAGCTCGTCCATACCCAGAATTGCAATGATGTCCTGGAGGTCAGCATAGTTCTGCAGAATCTGCTGAACACGAACAGCCACGTTGTAGTGCTCCTCGCCTACGACCTGAGGGTCGAGAGCGCGAGAGGAGGACTCCAGAGGATCAACTGCAGGGTAAATGCCCATATCGGAAATGGAACGGGACAGAACCGTGCGGGTATCCAGGTGGGTGAAGGTGGTAGCAGGTGCAGGGTCGGTCAGGTCGTCTGCAGGAACGTAAACTGCCTGTACGGAGGTAATAGAACCGTGATCAGTAGAGGCAATGCGCTCCTGAAGAGCACCCATCTCAGTTGCCAGGGTTGGCTGATAACCTACTGCGGAAGGCATGCGGCCCAGCAGTGCGGATACCTCAGAACCAGCCTGGGTGAAACGGAAGATGTTGTCGATGAACAGCAGAACGTCCTGGCCCTGATCGCGGAAGTACTCAGCCTCGGTCAGACCAGCCAGACCAACGCGCAGACGTGCTCCAGGAGGCTCGTTCATCTGGCCGTAGATCAAGCAGGTCTTGTTGATAACGCCAGAATCGCTCATCTCCAGGAAGAGGTCTGTACCCTCACGGGTACGCTCGCCTACACCGGTGAATACGGAAGTACCGCCATGCTCCTGAGCCAGGTTGTTGATGAGCTCCTGAATCAGAACGGTCTTACCTACGCCAGCGCCGCCGAACAGACCAGTCTTACCACCCTTGATGAATGGCTCGATGAGGTCGACAACCTTAATGCCGGTCTCGAAGGTCTCGGTGGTGGTGGACAAGGTGTCATATGCAGGTGCTGGACGGTGGATGGGCATGTACTGCTCAACCTCAGGCATTGGCTTGCCGTCAACAGGCTCGCCAACAACGTTCCAAATGCGGCCGAGGGTCTCAGGACCAACAGGCATGCACATAGGAGAACCAGTATCTGCAACCTCGAGGCCACGGGTCATGCCGTCAGTGGAGGACATAGCTACGCAACGAACCATGTCACCACCGAGGTGGGACTGAACCTCGAGAGTGGTGTGCACGTGACCGAAAGGCGTATCAGCGTCTACGATCAGTGCATTGTAGATTGCCGGCATCTCAGTTGGGGCGAACTCAACGTCCACAACTGCGCCGACGATGCGGACCACGCGGCCCACTCCGCCTGGGTTGGTAGCCCAAGGCAGATCCTTAAGAATTTCTTTAACGTCAGCCATTTAATCCTCCAATGCCGCGGCGCCACCAACGATCTCGTTGATCTCGGTGGTAATCGCGCCTTGGCGTACGCGGTTGTAAAGTCGGGTCAGGTTAATTTCGATCTCATTCGCGTTGTCCGTAGCAGCCTTCATCGCGTTACGACGAGCGCCCTGCTCACCAGCAGCCGAATCAATCAGCGTCTGATAGAACATAGTGCGCATGTAGGCTGGCATCATGGTCCAGAGGACTTCCTCCTGGCTAGGCTCAAACTCAAGATCAGGCTCAATCACCTGCTCGTCGGCCTCAGATGCATCAGCACCAGAAGCGATCTTCTTGAGATAGTCCAGATCCATCGTAGAAACGAAGGCGGACATAGGGGCAAGCCAGTTTGGAATAGCCTTGTATGCATCAACAAATACGACGCGGCGTACAGGGAGCAGGTACTCAGCGCGGAGTACCTGATCACCGGCATTCCTAGCGTGGTTGTACACCAGGATTACCTCGTCGTAGGTGCCGTCAGCATACTTTTCCATAGCGAAGTTACCCAGCTGGATAGCCTCGCCCATAGTAGGCTCCTCGGACAGTCCTGCGAACTCCATGATTGGATCGATCTGCCGATACCTGAAATAGCTAATGGCCTTTTTACCACAGGCGATGACATCGCATTCAGCACCTTGTGCTTTCTTCTGCTTAATGATGCGCTCGGACGCGCGGAGAACGTTTCCGTTGAAGCCGCCGGCCAAACCACGGTCGGAGACGACGGAAACGATCAGCACACGCTTGACCTCATCATGCACCTTCAGCAAAGGGTTGTTGCTGTCTCCCAAGCGATCAACAACTCGGGAGACAGTTACAGCCATACCTTGGGTGTAAGGAATAGTAGTCTCAACACGTTCACGTGCCTTGCGAATCTTAGCAGCAGCAATCATCTCCATGGTACGCGTAATTTGCTTCGTCGATTTGACGGAGTTAATACGGCGATCAATATCATGAAGGTTGGGCATTGTTTACTACTTCCTTATTAAGCCTGGGTAGTTGCAAAGCTAGTCTTGAAGCGAGCGATGGCATCGTGGAACTTGCCCTCGAGCTCATCGTCGAACTTGTTGGTCTGATGCAGGGTGTCGAACAGGTCCTTAGCGGAAACCCGCAGGTCATCGAGCATCTCGGTACGGAAGCGAACAACGTCCTCAACGGGCAGATCGTCCAGGAAGCCCTGGTTACCTGCGAGGATGGCCACAGCCTGCTCGTATGCGTCCATAGGAACGTAACGACCCTGCTTCAGCAGCTCGGTCATGCGAGCACCGCGGTTCAGCTGCTTCTGAGTAGCCTTGTCCAGGTCGGAACCGAACTGGGTGAAGGCCTTCAGCTCGCGATATGCTGCAAGGTCGAGGCGGAGAGAACCGGCAACCTGCTTCATGCACTTCAGCTGAGCGTCGCCACCAACGCGGGATACGGAGATACCAACGTTAATAGCAGGGCGCTGACCCTGGAAGAACAGGTCGGTTACCAGGTAGATCTGGCCATCGGTAATGGAAATTACATTCGTAGGAATGTAAGCAGCAACGTCGCCAGCCTGGGTCTCGATGATAGGCAGTGCGGTCAGAGAGCCTGCACCGTTCTCATCGGACAGCTTAACTGCGCGCTCGAGCAGGCGAGAGTGCAGATAGAAGATGTCGCCAGGATAAGCCTCACGTCCGGGTGGGCGACGCAGGGTCAGAGACATCTGACGATAGGCCACAGCCTGCTTGGTCAGATCGTCGTAGACGCACAGTACGTGTCCGCCAGGATTCTCAGCGCTAGCAGGCTTGCCGTCAGCGCCGTTGTACATGAAGTACTCGCCCAGAGCAGCACCGGCCATAGGAGCGATGTACTGCAGAGGGGCGGCATCGGAAGCAGTAGCGGAAACGATGATGGTGTAGTCCATCGCACCGTGCTTCTCGAGGGTCTCTACGATGTTTGCAACGGTAGAAGCCTTCTGACCGATTGCAACGTAGATGCAGACCATGTCCTGGCCCTTCTGGTTGATGATTGCGTCGATGGCAATAGAAGTCTTACCAGTCTGACGGTCACCAATGATGAGCTCGCGCTGACCACGTCCGATGGGGATCATAGAGTCAACGGCGAGAATGCCGGTCTGCATTGGCTGATGAACGGGCTTACGCTCGTGAACACCGGGGGCCTTGAACTCGATAGGACGAGTGGAATCAGCCTCGATTGGGCCCTTGCCGTCGATAGGCTCGCCCAGAGGATTAACGACGCGTCCGAGGAAGTTCTTGCCAACGGGAATCTCGACCAAACGACCGGTGGTCTTCACCTGGTCGTTCTCCTTGATAGCCGTGACATCACCAAGCAGAACGGCGCCAACCTCTTCTTCCTCGAGGTTCTGAGCCAGGCCGTAGACGATGCGTCCGTCCTCTGCCTGGAACTCCAGCAGCTCACCCTGCATGGCATCCTTCAAGCCTTCGATGCGGGCGATACCGTCGCCGATGGTAACGACAGTGCCCACTTCGCGAGACTCGACCTTAGTATCCAGCGAATCAAGCTGGGCACGCAGGTTAGCGTCGATTGCCGAAGCGGTGATTTCAGTCACTTGCTTTCACCTCCATATTGTTCTTCTTGAGTACAATGCGAGCGCGATCGAGCTGTGCGCGAACGCTAGCATCAATACGCTTGCCCTGTACACTCATGATAATTCCGCCAAGCATGTTCTTGTTGATGCGCTCATTGAGGACTGCATCCTTACCAAGCTCATTCTTGACCTTGTTCTTAATGAGATCGCGAAGATCGTCATTAAGCTCCACGTAGGTCTGAACGTCTACGGTTACCAGATCGTACTTCTCCGACAGGATCTCGTCGAAACGACGATACACGCGGGAGATGAGATCGATATCGTTGCGCTCAGCCATGACTCCTACGACATCAAGCAGAATCGGATTGAAGTCGGCGAAGACGTTGTGAATGAGGCCATTCTTCACGTCTCCAGCGTAGGAATCATCGTGGACTGCAGCGATGAACTCCGGCTTCGTACGCATATAGCGAATGATGAAGCGAAGCTGCTCGCGAGCGGTTACGAGGTCATCCTTACCACCGTTGTCATGCAACGCAGTTGCAAGGGCATCGGCGTAAAACTCGATTTTCTTGTTGTCGACGAGACGATTAGTTTTCATTGAAACTGCCCGCCTCGTTCACATAGCGCTCGATGATAGCGCGGTGCTCATCGTCGCTCAAATCGTTCCCGATCAGTCGAGAAGCCAGAGAGATGGACATATCAGCGACGGAGCCCTGAAGCTCGTCTATGGCGGCCTTCTTCTCGAACTCGATTGCAGCACGAGCCTTCTCGATCATTTCGTCTGCCTGCTCCTGAGCCTTGCGGGTGATCTCAGCTGCCATACCCTCGCTAGACTTCTTAGCGTCAGCGACGATCTTGGCTGCGGTGGCCTTAGCCTCCTTCAGCTGGTCATCATGCTCTGCGAGCGCACGCTCGCTGGCCTGCTTAGCCTCCTCGGCAGCCTCGAGAGCATCCTTGATAGCGTTCTCACGCTTGTTCAGCATGTTCTCGAATACAGGCCAACCAAACTTGGCAAGCACGAACCACAGGATCAGGAAGGCAATGAGCATCGGGATGAACTCATCCATTACAGGGAGAATCGCGGCGATGCCGGAAGACTCCTCTGCAAGAGCTGCTGCAGGGAACAGAGCGAACACTGCACCAGCAGAAATCATTCCGCTCGTGAACTTGTGCGCAATTTTGGTCTTAGCTGCGTTCAACTCTTTTGCCTCCTTACCGTTCTTCTAGATCTTTTCCTTGAAACTTATGGGGTTCCTCAGAACTAGACGATGAAGAACAGAACCAGGCCCAGCAGTGCCAGTGCCTCAGACATAGCGGCACCGATGAAGAAGTAGCCCATCAGGGTACCCTTCATCTCAGGCTGACGTGCAGCAGCCACGCACAGACCGTAGGTAGCAACACCGATACCGATGCCAGGGCCGATAGCGGCGCAGCCGTAGCCGATTACCTTCAGAGCGGCAAGTGCAGTTGCGATTTCTGCCATTTCCAAATACCTCCTTATAGTTGAACGAGAACCCTTCTCTCGTTCATGCCTATTTCAACTTCAGCTGCTCAACCAGCTGTAAGTCTTACCGTCATTCGGGCGCAGCCCTTAAAGCTCGCCCAGGACATAAAGCCCCGTTTCTGAACCGCTCCCCTGTTCGGGGCGCAGGCCCAATCGCTCCGCTTATCAGTGAGGGTGGATAGCCATGCCCACGTAGGAGGAGCTCAAGATAGTGAATACGTATGCCTGCAAGAAGGCCACCAGGGTCTCAAGGACGTACATAGCGAAGAGCAGGATGAACCAAACAACGCCAACGATTCCGGTGATGAAGTCGAAGTGGAAGAATGCGAACTGCATGAACACCGTAGTGGCGATAGAGAAGATTGCCAGGATCATGTGGCCAGCCAGCATGTTGCCGTAGAGTCGGACAGCCAGGGTCAGAACACGGATGATCATGGAGAGCATCTCGAGGAACCAGATGACTGGCTTCATGGGGCCAGGAACACCGTGGGGAACGAAGCTCTTAGCGTAGCCCAGAATTCCCAGCTCCTTCAAACCGTAGAAGTTGAAGTAGATCCAGGAGATGAGAGCCAGAGCCCACGTAGCGGAGATGGTGCCGTTGGCAGCCTTGAATCCGGGGATAAGGCCCAGAATGTTAGCAACCAAGATGAAGAAGAACAGCGTTGCCAAGAAAGGAATGTGCTTCTTGAAGCCCTCGCCGATAACGTCCTCACCGATGCTGTGCTTCACGAACGTGTAGCCATACTCGATCGTGTTGAGGAGCTTGTTGGATGGAACCAGCTGCAGATGACGGCTGGCACCGATGACCAGTGCGATTACGAGGACAAAGGAGATCATCATCCACAGCGTGTACTGGGAAATGCTCCATCCTCCGATGCTGAACACCGTGGTAGACAGGAAGGTATCGTAGATACCCTGGGCGTCTGCCACGAAGGTGCTCAACGCAGTGCCGAGATATTCACCCATCGATTAAACCCTTACCTTTTCTTTCCTACTATCCGTGCTAAGCGTTTACTTCTGCTTACGCTTCTGCAAAACGTTCTTGTACAGCACGTACCCGCATGTCACCACAATGAGGGTCACCAGCTCGGCTACGCCGAAGGGCAACACCGAATCAGCTGCGAACACGCGGCACATGATCAGAGCAACAATGACGATGATCAGCGAGACGAAGGTGCCGGCCAGTCCGAAAAGGGCTGCTTCCATAGTTCCCTGGGTGGGAACCTTACGAGAGAGCCTGAGAGCCACGAACATGGGCACGAAGCCGATGAAACCGGCTAGCGCTCCGAGTGCTATGGCGATTGAAGTGCTCACTTCTACCTTCTTATCCTGTTCATAGTATTGCCATCTAAACCGCGGTACATAATACCAGGGTCATTCTTGCCTGGAAGCTAAAGAGGTCAAAATGTTCAAATCTCTTGCCAGCGGAATACCTTTTTTCTACAAACGACTTCTTATGATGGTTTCGTATTTTTCAATTCCGCCGTTTTCGATAACTTTGCTCTATAAATGGCAATCCCGCGCCATTTCAATATGGACAGATTCCGAAATTTAACCAGAAATTGCCTTTTCTCACTCCTGATAGATCCGGCGCTTCACACCCGCTTCATCGAGCATGCCAAGACCCAACTCGTCAGGGTAGGGATTCTTGTACACCACCTCGACGATGCCCGCGTTAATAAGCATCTTGGCGCAGGTTACGCAGGGCTGCGTGTTGATGTAGATGGTTGCTCCGCAGATATCGATACCGTAGCGCGCTGCCTGAATGATGGCGTTCTGCTCGGCGTGAAGGCCACGACAGATCTCCTGTCTCTGCCCGCTGGGAACCCCCATAGTCTCCCGCAGGCATCCGGTTTCCTCGCAATGGGCCATTCCCACCGGCGTTCCGTTGTAGCCGGTGGTCAGGATGCGATGGTCCTTCACGATGACCGCGCCAACGGCCCGCCTCAGGCAAGTAGTTCTGGTGGCCACCTGCTCCGCAAGGTTCATGAAATACTCGTCCCAAGAGGGGCGAGGAGGAACCTTGCGCTGAAACTGGCTGCCCGTTGGCTCTTCCTCAGCGTTGCAACCGCATGCACATGCCATGGGAACCCCCTCCTTACAAGACATTCAGGGTGTTGAAGATGCGATCGCCCGCATCCCCCACGCCGGGAACAATGTAGGCGTTCTCGTTCAGGTGATCATCGAGAGCGCACGTATATATAGATACATCGGGGTCGGCAGACAGGACAGCTTCCACACCTTCTGGGGCGGCGATCATGCACAGGAAGGTGAGGCGGCGAACTCCCAAGCGGCGAAGCTCGGTGATGGCATCGATGGAAGAACCGCCGGTAGCCAACATGGGGTCTACCAGGAACACCTCGTCCTCTACGATGCTGGCGGGAAGCTTCTGATAATAATGAACGGGCTTGTGGGTTTCCTCATTGCGATACATACCCATGAAACCAACGTGGGCGTAAGGCATGAGCTGCAGCATGCCGTCGAGCATGCCGTTTCCCGCTCGCAGAATAGAGACCACCGTGGCACCACGGGCAACCTCCTTGGCCACACAAGGCGCAACAGGGGTCGTAATGGGCTTGTCCTGCACCTCGACGTTGCGAGTGGCCTCTACCGCCAAAATGGTGGTGAGCTCGGACACCAGATTACGGAACTTAGTGCAACTGGTATCGCAGTCCCTCAGAATGCCCAGCTTGTGAGCCACAAGTGGATGGTCGATAACGTGCAAACGATCAGAGGAGACCATGCGGGCCCCTTTCTATCGGGAACAATGGGGACATTGTAATTCAAACGGCGCCCCCTCTTCCACCTCCTCGACGCTATTGAGCTCACCCTATAGCGCCTGTGGAAGGCCGTCGCCAGATACGGAAAGCCAAGGCCCAGAAGGCTAGCTGGCGGACAAAAGAGGCCAGGACACAGGAGGCCAGCTGTCAAACAGAGGAGACAAGGCCTAGAGGCGTGAACCAAAAACGAAAGAAGGCCCCGACATCTGCCGGGGCCTTCCCTCACGTGCGGTAAATGCGCGATTACAGCTCAGGATACAGAGGGTGCTTAGCGATCAGAGCGTCGACGCTAGCCTTAACCTCGGCCTGAACAGCCTCGTCGCCCAGGTTGAAGACGCACTTGGCGATGAGGGAGCCGATCTCCTTGAACTCCTCAGCGTTGAAGCCGCGAGTGGTGCCCGCAGCGGTACCCACGCGGATGCCGGAGGTGACGAAGGGGGAACGGGTCTCGTTGGGGATGGTGTTCTTGTTCACGGTAAGGCCTACCAAGTCGAGAGCCTTCTCGGCCTCCTTGCCGGTAACGTCAGCGGCGGTGAGGTCTACCAGCACCAGATGGTTGTCGGTGCCACCGGAGACCAGGCGCAGGCCGCCCTCGATCATACCCTCGCCCATAGCCTTGCAGTTTGCCACCACATTATTAATGTAGTCGGTGAACTCAGGCTTCAGAGCCTCGCCGAAGGCCACTGCCTTTGCGGCGATGATGTGCTCGAGAGGACCACCCTGGGTTCCGGGGAACACAGCGGAGTTGATCTTCTTGGCGATGTCCTCATCGTTGCACAGGATCAGGCCGCCACGAGGACCACGCAGGGTCTTGTGGGTCGTGGTGGTAACCACGTGAGCGTAGGGAACAGGGCTAGGATGAGCACCGGTTGCCACCAGGCCGGCGATGTGAGCCATGTCGACCATGAGGTAAGCGCCCACCTTGTCAGCGATCTCGCGCAGACGAGCGAAGTCGATGACGCGAGGATAGGCGGAAGCGCCGCCAACGATCAGGGCAGGCTTGGTCTCCTCGGCGATGCGCTCGATCTCGTCATAGTTCAGGGTCTCAGTCTCAGGATCGAGGCCGTAGGCAACGAAGTTGTACAGCTTGCCGGAGAAGTTCACAGGGGAACCGTGAGTCAGGTGTCCGCCGTGATCAAGGCTCATGCCCAGTACGGTGTCGCCAGGCTTAATGAGTGCCTGATAGGCAGCCAGGTTGGCGTTGGCGCCAGAGTGGGGCTGCACGTTGGCGAAATTGGCGCCGAAGAGCTTCTTGGCGCGCTCGATTGCCAGGTTCTCTACCACGTCGACCTTCTGGCAGCCGCCGTAGTAGCGCTTTCCGGGATAGCCCTCGGCATACTTGTTGGTGAGGACGCTGCCCATGGCTTCCATCACAGCAGGAGAAACGATGTTCTCGGAAGCAATGAGCTCGATGCCGCCGCGCTGGCGGGCAAGCTCAGCATCGATTGCCTCTGCTACCTCAGGATCGGTAGCGGCAAGGAATTCCTTACTCATGTGAATACCTCTCTTCGTCAGGCTCTCAGGCGCCCTCCGCACCTCATGAGCCTGCTTTTATAAATATATGAAGAAGATAATAGGCGAATTACGGGAAGCAAAAGATACGAGTCGGTTAACAAACTCGTTTTTCAGCTGGAATTTCCCTGCCAAATCCCCTAGTGAATCCCTACTGACGACCGCGACGTCTTACAGCTGGCCGCGACGCAGGGTCTGACCCTCGATTGGCCAGAGCTTCTGCAGGCGCCTTGCGTGGCGACCGTCAGGATTGCCCTCGTCCTCGAAAGCGGTGTTCAGGAAGGTGTCGAGGATGGCCTTGTTGTCCTCGAGCTCTACGAAGCGGCCGGACAGAGCGAGCACGTTGGCGTCGTTATGCTGACGTGCCAGCTCTGCGAACTGGCAGGACGTGACGTTTGCGGCGCGAACGCGAGGAATCTTGTTGGCGAAAATAGCCATGCCGATACCGGTGCCGCAGATCAGAACGCCACGATCTGCACGACCGAAGGAGACATCCATAGCCACCTTCTGTGCATAATCAGGGTAGTCTACGCGCTCGTCATTCTCAGGACCGCGATCGAGAACCTCATAGCCCTGCTCCTGCAGATAAGCAGCCAGCTCCTTCTTCTGCTCGAAGCCAGCGTGATCGCTTGCAATGCTTATCTTCATGATGAACCTCCTTGCGTTGTTCCTTGTTTCAGAGGGTATTGTACGCATTTCAGCCACTCAGAACAGAGGAAATGTCCGATTGTGCAATATCTCCTACGCGAATGATTTCCGGAGCGCCCCCCGTGCATTTCACGATGGTGGACGCTCGGCCGCTCGGTTGCTCCGAGGAATTGAAGAGAGAGGGAGCGAAAGCCGTCAGGGCAGGGTCTACCTGGTCTGCCGAAATTGCAGGGGGCATGCCTGAAACATTGGCGGAGCTGGTAGCTAATGCGCTTCCCAATCTGCGCATGAGCTGCCGTAAACGAGCAGCATTAGGCACGCGCAGTGCAATGGTGCCGTCATCGGCGCAGTAGGCAGCGGGCACCTGATCGGAGGCCTTCACGATGAGAGTTAGTCCTCCGGGCCAGAAGGCCTTGGCAAGCGTTCGCGCGTAACCGGGAATGTCGCGACCGTAGCGCAGCAGATCGGCCTCATCAGCCATGAGCCAAGCGATGGCCTTCGAGCGATCTCGTCCCTTAATGCGGAACAGGTCATCAGGAGTCGGGGCATGGCCCACGCTCACGCCGATACCGAACACCGTGTCAGTAGAGACGATGAGAGGCCTGCCAGAGGACAGCACGGCAAGGGCAGCGCCTTCTTCCACCTCTTGCAACAGGGACTCCCCCGCCCCCTTACGGTCAGGCACTTCCTCACCTGCCACAGCGGCGCCTTCCACCTCTTTCAGGGGGGACGCCATGGTCTATTCCCTCTCCTGGGGAAGAGAGCTGCCAGAAGAGGATTTGCGAATTGCCTCGGAACCCTCTATGAGCATGGCCGTCGTTGCGCCCTGATTGTCCGAAGGGTTCAAAGCGCCTGCAGCGCCGGAGAGCTCAGAGTTGGAAGGAACGCCGTCCTGAGGGGTGTGAATCTTCCATGGTGGGACGAACTTGGGGAAGGCCAGGGGCTTATCGAAGAACCCGCGGCGCAGATACAGCCAACCTACCAGCACCAGCGTCACCACTGCCACCGTCACCGTGGCGTAGAACAGGAACTCGCAGCAGGCGATGAGGGTAAGCAGGCACACCGTGGCAACCCAGGCCATGCGGAAGCGGAACACCAGGCCGCAGGAGAGCAGCAGCAACAGGAAGCCAGCGATGGCCAACGTAGGGCCAACGAAAACGTTCGAGAAGTTCACCCAATCGACGATAGTGGCGAAGGGAGCCAGCATAGAGGGAACGAAAGCCAGAGCCAGGTTCACCAAGCCCAGGATACCCACCATGGTAGCGGCTACCCAACCGGTGTCCTTGGCCCGCTGCAGCTTCTCGTCAGCCTCGCCCTTCTTTTTGCCCTTGAAGAAGTCAGACTGGGACAGCATGAGGGCGCCAATGGCGAAGGGGATCCAGAACAGGATGCCGCGATACACCAGGGCGATAGCCGTTGCCGTGGCAAGAGAACCACCGCCCGTGGTCACCAAAGCGGCGATGGCGGCTTCTACCACGCCCACACCCTGAGGAGTGGGGCTTAAGAGCACGGACACCGACGCCAGGGCGAAGGCGGCGATGAGGATGGGCACGTTGGTGAAGCCATAGGCGAAGCCCACGGCAATGAGGCAGCCCATGTTGAACAGGGCAGACACAGAAGCCCAGCCGATGGCGATGGCGGTGCCTCGTGGGTTGTTGGCGAGAATCTGAGCGTTTTCCACGAAGCTGGCGGCAGTTTCGGCGCCCCAATCATCGGCAAGCCCCCGTTTAAAGAGACCCATGATCTTGTTCAGCACCTTTTGAAGGCCCGCGAAGAAGGCCCGCAGAGCCCCAGGCTTGAAATAGCCGATGAAGAACAAGCTGGAAAGACCGCCCAAAATGACCATCATGGCCACCGAGCCAATCACCACCAGCCAGTTCACCGTACCGCTAACGAACATGGCCACGAAACCGATGACAGAGATAACCAGAACGGCGGCGAAAAAGCCGATCTGGGAAAGGAAGGCGCCGGAGGTGGCAGTGCCAAGGTCGGCGCCCTTGCGATGAGCATCGTCGACGATGAAGGCAACGCCGGTGGCACCGCCGAACATGCAGAAGGTATTGATGAACACCAAGCTGTAGATGAGCACCGTGTTAGACCATAAGGTAGTGCGCTTAAAGCCCACGGCCTCGAAAGAAGCCTTGTAGGAAATGGCCTGGGTCAGATAGCGCAGCAGCATAACGATGATGGCGATGACCAAGGGGATAATGGCTCCCTGAGCCACCGTAGAGGCGAAAGAGGCGATGGTGTCGGAGTTACCAATGAGATAGGCGCCGGCTATCACCAGGATGATGATGAGTGCAGCCTTCTTCATGGCACCTCCCTTCCCTCGTTTCGCGTGTTTCGCAGCTGCGCGCAGTAATGCACAGTATTTCTATTATCTACGGTGAGCGAACGGAATAGGACAAGTTAAGAGACTTTCATGGATAAAAGCCACAAAAATTGGGCTGATGGCGACAGAAAACAGCGTGAAGCGTTACCCTTGCTCTATTGTCCGCAATCGACAGATACGGCTCTGCATTTATGAAGAAATCTGAAGCTCTTTCAATTTTGGGTCTCTCGGAGGGCGCAACCCCCGAGGAGATTAAGGCTGCCCACCGTAAGAAGGTGCGCGAGAGCCACCCCGACCGTTTCGCCCAAGATCCCGTGAAGAAGGCACAGGCCGAGGAGAAGACCAAGCTCATCAACGAGGCCCGCGATGTTCTTGAATCGGGCAAGTGGGAGCCCGAGGGCATGTACGGCAACCCCTATGCCGGCAACCCCTACGGCAATCCCTACGCTGGCAACCCCTACGGCCAGCAGGGCGCCCCTGGCCAAACCACCTACGAGTGGGGCGGCGGCACCTGGACGGTGTACACCAACATCCCCCAGGGCGAAGCCGGCTACAACCCCTTCAACCCCTTTGCCTCTCAGATGTCCTCAGCGGCCATGGCAAAGCGTGCCTACGAGATCGCAGCCAGCAACTTCCGCAGCATGATCGTGACCCTGGCAGTCATTCTCATCCTCTGCGGCATCTGCGTAGCCCGTGGCAACCTCTTCAGCGCTTGCGTGGTCTTCGGCCTGCTGGTTGCCACCAACATGATGGTTACCCGCATTGGTGGCTGCATGTGGTTCTTAGCACTGCCCGCCATTTTCTACGCCATTCAGGTTGCCATGCTGGCAACTCCCCCCACCATCGGCATGGGACAGCTCATTTTCGGCGGCGTCATCTTCGTCGTGATGCTCGTCGCTGAGATCAGGGATCTGACCAGGGTGTATCGCCATCTGCAGACCACGAAGGCCGACTACGAGAAGATAATGGCCGAAGAGGCCGAGAAGGACGCCACCGCATAAGGCGCTTTCACCGAAACCCGCAAACGAGCCCCGCACGCGCCAGCGTGTGGGGCTCTTCTTTTCGGCCAAGCAAACTCGCACCTGCCCACTAAGCCCAACTGCCCCCTAAGCCCATTTGGCCGCTAGACCCACTTAGCCCCTAAGCCCATTTAACCGCTAGGCCCGCCTTCCCGACATTCAGGCATAAAAGGAGGCGGGATGACAGCCATCCCGCCTCTCTCGTCATTCAATTGCATGAAAGCGCCTGCTTATAGCCGAAAGCAGATCGCCGTTTCGCTCTACTGCTTAATGGAAGCGTAGAACGTTGCCTCGTCAAAGACAGCTTCGATGGTCTTACCGTCGACGAAGGGGAGTCCCAAGAACTCAGAAACGGTTGGAACCAGCTCGGAAGCGTCGGTGTAATGACCCTTCTCGTTCAGCTTGGAAGTGTCCTGGGCGCGCCAGTAAATGTCGTTGGCGTCGGTCAGATAGTATAGGGTCTCACCAACCTGCATATAAACGGAGTGGTTTGCGCGCAGATAGTTGGTGAGTTCCTCGTAAGAGATGGCGAGAGCCTCTTCAGCTTTCATTCCCATGAGAATCCCCTTTCATCGGAAAATACTGTGCTCCCATGATAGCAAGAAGGCCGCGCTGTCCCTGATAGGACACGAAAACCACAGCCAGTCAAAACACAGATGTTGAGGGTACAAACTGCCTCGTAAATAGGCTTCTCGCCCCGTTTTCCCAGCACAATGGCCTTTTTACATAGCCCCTACCTGCAGAAAACCCCGGGAGCTAATCGCTCTCGGGGTCTCGCATGCTGATATCCACCCGAAAAGACGGACCTTCAGGCTCAGCTTCTACCCGAGCCTACTCAAGCCCAGCTTCTACCCGAGCCTACTCGATGCCTTCCACAATGAAGTTGTCGATCAGGCGAGTCTTGCCAACGTACACGGCGATAGCGCAGAGCACATTGCCGGAAAGGGTGTCGATCTGCTCGATGGTGTCGAAGTTCACCATCTTCACGTAGTCGATCTTGGCCAGTGGCTCAGCCTCGATGATCTGGGTCATAGCGTCGAGCACTGCCTTAGCATCGCGCTCGCCAGCTTCCACCATATCCTTACCGACGAAAATGGCGCGGGACAGGCACAGGGCGGCAGCGCGCTCCTCAGCGGACAGGTAGGTGTTGCGGCTCGACTTGGCCAGGCCGTCCTCCTCGCGGATGATGGGGCAACCGATGACCTCGATGCCGTACTTCATGTCGCGGGCCATGCGCTTGATGACCGCCAGCTGTTGAGCATCCTTCTGGCCGAAGTAAGCGCGGTCGGGGCACACGATGTTGAAGAACTTGGCCACAACGGTGCACACACCGCGGAAGTGGGTGGGACGGGTGAGGCCGCAGAGCTCGTTGGTGAGGGCGTCCATGTCTACATAGGTGCAGGCGTCGGCGTCATACATCTCGGAGACCTCGGGATAGAAGAACAGGGCAGCGCCAGCGTTCTCGCACAGATCCCTGTCGCGATCGAAGTCGCGAGGATAGGTGCTCAGGTCCTCGTTGGCGCCGAACTGGGTGGGATTCAGGAAGTCGGTCACCACCACCCTATCGTTCTCAGCGGCTGCACGCAGGATGAGGCTCTCGTGGCCCTCGTGCAGATAGCCCATGGTGGTCACCAGACCAACGGACAGGCCCTCACGGCGCCAGCCTCGTACAGCCTCGCGTACCTCTTCAATGGTGGTTACGGTATCCATTCCTGATCCCCTTTGGTTTGAATCTCGTGATTGCGGTTTGTCGCGCTATTGAACGCTGCCCCCTTTCGGGGGCAGCTCATTATAGTTCTAAACGGTGTTGTATGGGACGATTCATCGCCGATTGTCCGTCACAGGCAGAATCTGGCCAGCCTAACGCAGTGGATATGCCTGCTCAATCTGCGCCATGATGGAATCGTCGAGGGCCTTGTAGTTCTCGGCCTCTGCTGGGAAGGTACCGGCCTTCACCTCGTTGTCGTAGGCCTGGTAGGCATCGATCATTCCCTGACCAATCTGGCCGAAGTGGCGAGCGAAGCGAGGGCGGAAATCCATGTTCATGGCCAGCATGTCCTGAGCCACCAGCACCTGACCGTCGCACTCAGCGCCAGCGCCAATGCCGATGGTGGGGATATCGAGCAACTTGGTGATATAGGCTGCCAGGTTAGGAGGAACGCACTCGATGACCACCGAGAAGGCGCCTGCATCCTGAACAGCAAGAGCATCTTCCACAATGAGCTTCGCAGAATCTGCGGTCTTGCCCTGCACCTTGAAGCCGCCGTACATGTTAGAGGACTGAGGGGTCATGCCCACATGGCCCTGAACAGGGATGGAAGACTCGACAATGGCCTTGATGTGAGGAGCAACGCGCACGCCGCCTTCCAACTTAATGGCAGTAGCGCCGCCTTCCTTCACCAGACGCAGAGCATTGCGCACGGCGTCTTCTACGCTGGCATGGTAGGAACCGAAGGGCATGTCGCCTACCACCACGGTGTTGCGGGCACCGCGGGTCACGCATGCGGTGTGATGCACCATGTCGTCCATAGTCACGGGCAGGGTGTTCTCGTATCCCAGCATGGTCATGCCCAGGGAGTCACCCACCAGAATGAAATCGATACCGGCCCTCTCCGCCAAGACAGCCATAGAGAAATCGTAGGAGGTCACCATCGAAATCTTACGACCCTCGTCCTTCATGTTGCGGATTTCAGCAACGGTCTTTGCCATGATCACTTTCCCTTTCAATAGACCTAACGCAACCCCAATGCGTTAGCCAGCCGAAAGCCCATGCTTCTCGGTGGCGATATCATACAGCACATTAGTGAGTAGGCGGTAAATCTCCGCAGCATCACCGTCCAGGCACTGCAGGTGCCGCTCGATAGTCTCCGTATCTCCCCGCTCTGCCGGGCCAGTCAGGGCAGCGACGGTGCCATCTTCCACAATATGATGGGCATTCCCCAAGAAAAGTGGGGCAAGGGCAGCTTCGGCGGCCTCTTTGGAAAAACCACACTGCACCAGCTGGTCGCTGGCCACCCGGTACAAGGCGATCACCTGATTAGAGGCCATGACCGCGGCGGCATGGTAGCGCACCTTGGCCTCGGCGGAGATGGTCTGCACGGTGTTGCCCGCCTGCTGCAGCACCGGCGCCACCGCATCGATGCAGGGCTGGTCGCCCTCGACGCTGAAATAGGCCCGGGACAACTGGGTGTAGGTATCGTACTTAGAGCTGACCGCGAACAGGGGGTGCAGCGACGCGCGGAAGGCGCCGAAGTCATTGGCCTCTCGCAGCAAGTCCGAGGCGCAGGCGCCCGAGCAGTGGAAGAACAGCTTGCCCTCTACTTGCAGGGCTCCCTCGCTGGCCATATCGGCGATCTGCAGCCACACAGGACGGATGGCACCATCGGGAACGGTAATGAAGACCGCATCGCAAGCGTTCACCAAATCGAAAACGGAAGAGAAGGCAGCGGCACCCTCCACGAAATTGGCGGCATCGCGGGCATCCTCAGGGAACTCGCTGAAATAGCCAATCACAGGCATGCCAGCGCAGGACAGGTACTTTCCCAGCGTGCATCCCACTTTTCCGGCACCGATGAAACCCACGTTCATAGAGCTCCTCCTTATGAGCCGCCGCGCGCTTTTTTAAGCGCAAAGGTCACGCGGGCTGTTCCAAATACGAAGAGCGCGCGCTTGTCCTAGGTGCAAAAGCTGCAGCATCTGCGCGAAGTTCCCGAAATGCGAAAGTTTGCGGGGAACCTTCCGCAGGAGCTTAACCTTTTGCCCTCGTTAGGAGAGAATAATAGCCTTGCGCCGACACCTGTGGGGAAACTCCAAAATAAGAGTATTCTTCCCTCTGCAAGCGGCGCGCGTCACCGCATGGCCCGCCTCGACGACGCCACGAGAAAAAGCAGCCCCGACGACGCAACCAGAAACGCCGCCTCGGCGCACGCAACCGCAAGGCCCGCCCACGGCAGCGGCTTTCGCAGCAAAAGAACGCCCGCCCCACGGCGGCGGCTTTCAACATACCGAAAGAATAAGGAAGCATCATGCCCCTGAAGATCAATCACGCCATCCTGCACGTCTTCGACTTCGTAGCCTGCGAAAACACCTTCGCCGTCGAAGAGATAGACCTCACCAACAAGAACGCTAAGAACTACGTGAGCCGCATGGCGAAGAAGGGCCTCGAGAACCTGGACAACATGCATGGCTCCTTCGCCGAGGGCAGCACCTTCGCCGCCGAGCTCTCCGCCTACTTTGCAGGGGCTCGCGACTTCGTGGGGCTTTCCGCCCAGATCGGTGAGTTCCTCGTTGGCGAGCTGGGCCACATGGAGAAGACCCCTTCCTGCGATTTGCTGGTAGTAGATTTCGAGGACTCCGGCGACGCTCCCGCCCCTGACGCCGACGCTGACAACCAGGAGGCTCTTGCCGCCTTCAGCGCCCGCACCAACCGTTACTTCGCCCTGTTCATTTTGGAAAGCAAGCAGGCCTACATGCACGAGCTCGACTACGGCGAGACCGGTCCCCGCAACGGCATCCTGCGCAACTACGCCACCCTGCCCTCCCCCTCCCAGAAGCTCACCAGCTACGCAGTGGTGAACCTGCGCAACCTGTCCGTGCTGTTCTGCGACAAGCCCCGCACCATCGCCGGCGAAGAGCGCTGGCTCATCCCCGATGGCCTGCTGCAATGCAGCATGGAAGCATCGAGCAAGGAAACCTTCACCGCCGTCACCGAGATCGTGGAAGCCGTGGCCGAGGAGTTCGGCATGAACACCGCCGTGGCCACCAGCAAAGCCAAGGCCTACGCCACCCAGAACGCCGAGGAATCCGACGACCTCGACCTCGTCGAGCTGGCAGAGGACATCTTCGAAGACGACGAGGTCATCATGGCCCGCTTCCATGAGGAAGTGCAGCAGCGCCAGATGCCCGACCAGGTGCCCCTCGAGCCCAAGGCCGTGAAGCGCGTGGCCAAGAACCACAAGATTCGCACCGACACCGGCATCGAGATCACCTTCCCCGCCGAGTACAGTCAGAACCCGGAGTACATGACCTTCACCAGCGAGGCAGACGGCACCATATCCATTCAGCTGAAGAACATCGGTCATCTGGAAAATCGCTAGATTCTCCATCAGAAATCGGAATCCGTGTAAATAGAACGCCTCTATAGCCTGGATAGAATTTTTCTGTACAGGTGACCAGCCAAGCCCCTGGTACACTTCTTTTATATGCGGCAAACACGTGCAGCAACCCTAAGCAGATGCGCGCAGAAAGGTAGCGATGGTGCAATTCGCTCTGGATAATCTAGCCGGATCTATGCAAGTCTCCGTTACCTTCATGGGAGACGACTGCTGCATCGCCATCTACGGAGGCGACAAGCCCCATGTAGGCTGCACCGTCCTCGCCGTACCCCGTCCCAGCCTCACCGGCCAGGGAACCTCCGCCACCGTCTCCGTGCTGAACGCCACCGGTCACAAGGACGATTTCCTCGCAACTGCCGTGGCCAAGGAAGTGGCCTCCCGCACTAATTCCACCGTGACCTGCTGTGCAGGCGTGCACGTAGACAACGCAACTCCACAGATTATCGAGAGCATTGTGCAGAGTGCCTCGCAAATCGCAGATATCGTCATTTCCACCAGAGAGGAACAGAGCCTATGAACAAGGAGATCACCGATTTCCGCAGCGCCCTCGACTACCTGGCCAAACAGCCCGGTCAGCTCGTTGAGACCGATGTGGAAGTAGACCCTATCGCCGAGCTTTCCGGCGTGTACCGCCACATTGGCGCTGGCGGCACCGTGCAGCGTCCCACCAAAGAGGGCCCTGCCATGATCTTCAACAACGTGAAGGGTCACCCCGGTGCCCGCGTGGCCGTTGGCGTGCTTTCCAGCCGTAAGCGCGTGGGCATGCTTTTGGGCGAGGATCCCAAGCGTCTGGGCTTCATGCTGAATGAGGCAGTAGAAAACGCTGTCGACCCTGTAGTTGCCGAGGGTCCCGTTCCCTGCCAGGAAGTGGTGTATCGCGCCGAGGATCCCGACTTCGACATCCGCAAGATCCTCCCTGCTTCCACCAACACCCCTGACGACGCCGGCCCCTACATCACCATGGGCCTGTGCTACGCTCACGACCCCGAGACCGGCGACCATGACGTGACCATTCACCGCATGTGCGTGCAGAGCAAGGACGAGCTGAGCTTCTACGCCGTACCTGGCGCCCGCCACATCGGCCACTTCCGCGAGGTCGCTGAGGCCCGCGGTGAGGCACTGCCCATCTCTATCAGCATCGGCGTCGATCCTGCCATCGAGATGGCCACCTGCTTCGAGCCTCCTACCACCCCCATGGGCTTCGACGAGCTGAGCATCGCCGGCGCTCTGAAGGGCGCTCCCGTGCAGCTGTCCCGCTGCCTGACCATCCCTGAGTACGCTATCGCTCACGCTGAGTACGTTATCGAGGGCGAGGTGCTCCCCGGCAAGCGCATTCGCGAGGATCAGAACACCAATTCCGGCTACGCCATGCCCGAGTTCCCCGGCTATACTGGCCCCGCCGTGGCAGAGCTGCCCGTCATTAAGGTGAAGGCCATCACCACCCGCACCAACCCCATCTTCCAGACCTGCCTGGGCCCCTCCGAGGAGCACGTCTCTATGGCCGGCATCCCCACCGAGGCATCTATCCTGGCCATGGTGAACAAGGCCATGCCCGGCAAGGTGAAGAACGTGTACTGCGCCTCCCCTGGCGGCGGCAAGTACATGGCCGTCCTGCAGTTCTGCAAGACCATCCCCTCCGATGAGGGTCGTCAGCGCCAGGCCGCTCTGCTGGCCTTCAGCGCCTTCAGCGAGCTGAAAAACGTGTTCCTGGTAGACGAGGATGTAGACCCCTTCGACATGAACGACGTCCTGTGGGCCCTGAACACCAGGTTCCAGGGCGACGCGGACATCATCACCATCCCCGGCGTCCGCTGCCATCCTCTCGATCCTTCCAACGATCCCACCATGTCCCCCTCTATCCGCGATCACGGCATCGCCTGCAAGACCATCTTCGATTGCACGGTGCCCTTCAGCGAGAAGCACCGCTTCCATCGCTGCCGCTGGGCTGAGGTAGACCCCACCCACTGGGTTCCCGATTTCAAAGAGTAAGGCCTAGGAAGCAAAACCCGCGCAAAGCTGGCGGCCTGGCACTCGGGCGAAACCGAGCCAGCAACCAGCTAGCGCAACGTAAGGCATAGCGCCAACAGGCCCCGCCGCAATGAGCCATTCCGGTTCACCGTGACGGGGCCTTTCTTTAAGAGGAGAGACATGGAAGAAAAACGACGGGTCGTCGTCGGCATCAGCGGTGCCAGCGGAACGCCTTTGGCCCTGCACCTGCTGCGAGTGCTGGCCGACATGCCCGACATCGAGGTGCACTTGGTGACCACCTCAGGCGCCAAGCTCACCGCCGAGTATGAGAGCCCCGTGCCCTTCAGCGACATCGTGGCCCTGGCAGACGTCTACCACGAGAATGACGGCATCGGCGACTCCATCGCCTCGGGAACCTTTAAGACCGCCGGCATGGTCATCGTGCCCTGCAGCATGAAGACCGTAGCGGGCATCGCCTCGGGCTACTCGGACAACCTGCTGCTGCGAGCCGCCGATGTGTGCGTGAAGGAGAAGCGCCCTCTGGTACTAGCCTGCCGCGAGACGCCCCTCTCCCCCATCCACCTGCGCAATCTTGAATCCCTCTCCCTGTTGCCCAACGTGTACATCGTGCCACCCATGCTGACCTACTACATTCAGCCCAAGAGCATCGAGGAGATGGAGCATCACATCGTGGCTAAGCTCCTGGGACCTCTGGGCATCGAGGTTCCAGGGTTCCGTCGCTGGGGCGAGGAGCAAGACTAGGCGGCAGATCGAACCGCTAGAAAATCCTGGATGAAACAAGACCGAGCAGTTGTTGGGAGGGTCGAATCCTGGCCCCACCCGCTTCGCTCTGGGAAGGCCAGGAATTCGGCCCTCCCGACAGTTCACCACGCTGCACCGCAGAACACCAGCGGCTCAACTGCCCAAATTCTCAGCCATCCGAAGCCGCACCGCATCTATGAAACCCATCGGCGCCAGCACACTCCCCAAATAGCAAAGAGGCGCACGATGCAAATTGCCCCGTGCAGAATTTTTGGCCTCAAAAACAGAAACGGCCCCTCAGTGCAGAAGTTGGTACCGAGATAGAATCCCAACTGTCCTGATGCCCGGAAACACAACCTGTACGACGATGGTCATCGCTTAGGAAATGTGGCGCTAAATCAGGATTTCGTCCTGGCAGGGCAACTCACTGGTCAGTCGATGGTCAGCCCATTCCCCGATACCGGCTTCGCCGCGCCAGCGAAAACATCCCGACCTTCTGCACTGAGCGGCCCATTCTGCAAAACGACTGATTTTTTTTGGAATTAGTTCTGCATTGAGGCCCCGATTCCGCATATCAACGCCAAAACGGAAACAGATGGCATGCGACATCAGGCAAAACCGAGACAACCTTCGCAAAGCAAAACGGGAGCGACCAAGCATGGTCGCTCCCGTTGCCATATAAGCTCACGGCTAAAAGATGAGGGCTTCCACAAACTGCCAGCCCGGCAGCTCGACTACAAAAACGCTAGCCCAGCAGCTCGGGTACAAAATGCTAGCCCAACAGCTCGGCCACCAGGGCATCCATCTGATCGAGGTTCTCCTGGGTTACGGCGCCGGACAGGGTCACGGTGTTCTCGGCGAAGGTCAGGTTCTTGCAGCCCTCTAACATGGCACGCATGCCCTTAGCTGCGGCAGGTGCCCACATGCCATTCTCTACAAACGCCACCGTACGGTTCTGGAAGTTAGCGCCCACCAGATGATTCAGGAAATCGTGCATGAAGGGGAAGATAGATCCGTTGTACGTGGTGGTTGCCAGCACCAGGGTGCCGTAACGGAAGGCGTCCTCTACCGCTTCTGCCATATCGTCGCGAGCCAGATCGGTAACGGCAACTTTGGGGCAACCGGCCTCACGCAGCTTGGCAGCCAGAGTCTCGACCGCTGCCTTAGTGTTGCCGTAGACACTGGTGTAGCACAGGCAGATGCCCTCGGACTCAACGCCATAGGCAGCCCAGGTGCTGTAAAGATCAAGGTAGTAGCCCAGGTTCTCGGTCAGCTGAGGACCATGCAGAGGCGCGATGGCGCGAACAGGCAGGTCAGAAACCTTCTTCAGCACCTTAGTAACCTGAAGGCCGTACTTACCCACAATACCGAAGTAGTAACGGCGGGCCTCGCAAGCCCAATCGTCATCCTCGCAGTCGAGAGCGCCGAACTTGCCGAAAGCATCGGCGGAGAACAGGGTGCCAGTAGCGTCATTGAAGCTCATGACCACCTCAGGCCAGTGAATCATGGCAGCGCCGATGAAGGTCAGGGTCGATGCGCCCAGAGACAGGGTATCGCCATCCTTCACCACCACGGCACGGTCAGAGAAATCACAGCCGAAGAACTTGGTCATCATGGGGAACGCCTTTGCTGAAGCCACGATCTGAGCCTCAGGGTACGCCTGAGCAAAGCGCAGAATGTTGGAAGAATGGTCAGGCTCCATGTGATGCACCACCAGATAATCAGGTATGCGACCAGCAAGAGCGTCCTGCAGGTTGCTCATCCACTCGTCGCCGAAGGAGGCCTCAACGGTATCCATGACCGCAACCTTCTCATCAAGAATCACATAGGAGTTGTAGGCCATGCCCTCGGGCACCTCATACTGACCCTCGAACAGGTCGAGGTCATGATCGTTTACGCCGATGTAGCGAATGGCTGGTTCCTGTGCCATAAGATGCTCCCGTCTCTTGTTGCCTTATCTATTGCCGCTGGCTCTGGGCTGCGCGACTTTCCCTCGATTGGATTACCGTCAGCTCTGGGCTGCGCGGCTTTCGGCCATCCGGCTTTTCACCGTACGACCCGCGCCGTACGGCTTCGCTTTGTCAGTAAGCATTCTAGCCCACCGCCAACGCAGGGAAAGAGAAGCGGGGACGGAACATCCCGAACGGTCTCAAGCTGGCAGAAACAGCCAGACCCCCTAGCCGCGGATGGACGCTGCAGCCTCGGCAGTCAGAGACACGGAATTTCGACGCGTGAAGATATCGACGAAGCGCTTCACGATATCCGGCGCGTGCTGCTCATCATGACTGCAGATATAGGTCTTCACCATGCCGCGAGGAATATTGCTGATGGGCACCGTGGCGACGCCTTCAAACGAGCTAGAGAGGAAAGATCCCACCGCAATGGCCGCATAGGTCACATCGACGCTCACCAGCGAGCACATGGTAGAGGGGTCGTTGCAGGGAATGGCCAAGGACATGCCGTGGCGCTCGAACAGGTCGTTCAGCACCTTGCCGTTCTCATGATGGGAGTCGTAGGAAATCAGCGGGAACGCAGAGATGTCTTCCATCGTGACAGAAGTTTTAGAAGCCAGGACATGCAGCTTGTTCACCAGAAGCACCAGATCGAAGCTGCGGTAGGGCAGGCACACGATATTGGGCTCGTTAATGGGCACATCGGTGAAGACCACGTCGAGGTTTCCCGACTTCAGACCCGCCGCCAAGTTCGTGGTGGAAGTCTGGCGAATCTCTACCAGGACGTCTTTATCCATAGAATCGCGGAAGGCGCGGATGCCGCGGGACCAGATCTTGTCCTGCACGATGCCCACAGCGCCAACGCGCACCGAGGACTGCCTGACGCCCGCTCGCTGCTGCACCACGTCGATGCCCTTGTCCAGGTTCTGCAGGGCCACGTTCACGTAGCGATAGAAGTCCTGACCGTAGGAGGTCAGATGCACGGAGCGGGTATGCTTCTGGAAGAGCGGAGCCCCCAGCTCCTTCTCGAGCTGGGAGATAGCTGCGGAAAGAGTGGGCTGAGCGATGAACAGCTCCTTAGCGGCGCGGGTGTAATGCTGCACCTCGGCCAGCTTCTTGAAGTAGTACAGATGAGACAGATTCACGCAGGTTCTCCTTTTTGCCCTTCGATGGTCACATTGTACCCCACGTGGAAGCGCAATAAGGCCGCCCCTCCCCCCTAACGGACGAGAGACGGCCACGAAAAACGTGCGGAATGCAAGTGCTGACAGCGACTCGGAAGGCCTGCAGCCGCGGGAAGCGGCAGCCCCTTCCACTGCCTGCCAAACAGCCGACGCGCGCAAACGAAGGATCTTTTCACCTCCAGCCAATGCGCGCAAACAGCCAGCTGAAACTAGTCGATGGTGACCACCTGGCCGGTGTTGCCGGACTCGATGGTAGCGTTGATGACCTTCAAGGAAGCCAGGCCCTGCTCACCAGTGCAGCGAGGAACGGTCTCGCGGCCGCAGCACAGGTCGAGGAAGTGATCGACCTCGGAAGCCATGGGGTTGTTGCGCTCGACGGTGAAGGTCTCTTTCACCAGCGGGTGACGCCAACCGTACTCCTCGTCCTTCTCGGAGGGATAGTGATAGAAGGTCATAGAGGGGAAGCCGAAGGAGCCCTTGGTGCCGAAGATGTGCATGGAGTCCTCGCCGGTCTCATAGGCCCACTGCTCGTTCTCGCCTGCCAGCAGGTCGTAGTTCCAAGGGCTGGGGGTACCATCGGAAACGAAGTACGTGGCCGTTGCGCCCTCCTCAAACTCGAAGAGCACCGACACGGAATCCTCAGCCTCGTAACCGCGGATGGTGTTGCGCTTGGCGGCGTAGACCTTCTTCACCGTCATGCCGGTAACGTTGTTCAGGTCGTCCAGGTCATGAATGGCGTTCACCAGCAGGATGGCGCCAGAAGGAACCTGGTGCCACTCGGCATCCCAGTAGTGAATCTCCTTGGCGATGCCGAAGGAGCTCTGAATACCCACGATATCGCCCAGCTTCCCGGAAGCCAGGAAGTCCTTCAGGAACAGGAACAAGTTGGAAGAGCGGCGATGGTGACCGATGAGCAGAGTCACACCGTGCTCATGGCAGCAATCGATGATGGCCTGAGCATCCTCGGGAGTGTTAGCGATGGGCTTCTCGAGCAGAATGAACTTCACGCCCGCCTCGCAGCACGCAATGGTGGCGTCCTTATGCAGGGAGTTTGGCAGCGCGATGACCGCAGCGTCCACCTCCTCGGCAGCCAGCAAGTCATGGTAGTCGCCGTAGAGCTTAGCGCCCACCTCGGCAGCAACATCCTCCGCCTGCTGGCCGAAGCCAGCGACGCACGTGAGCTCCGCGTCCTCGTGCTCCTTCAGCAAGCGGGCGATGCGAGCACCCTGGTTCAGACCGAACACGGTCACCTTCACATTTGCCATAGCGATCCCTCCTAAGGCGAGGCGTTTTCCTGCAAAACGCCTGGTAATTGCGGTATTGCCTTCCCCTTCTGCACGGTGGAAGGCCCTTAGGAAAAGCCTAGCATAGGCAGATTGACCCTCGTTATTGGCAATCGAAATGCCCCAAGCGACCCTATTGCAAAACGTAAAGGGAGGCGGATCCGCCTTGCGGATGCCGCCTCCCTCCAATGCAAAATTCTGAAGCTCGAACGACCCTGCTACCCAAGAAGGCTCAACAGCCTACTCAATCACCTGGGCGATGAAATCCTCAGGAGCACGGGTGCCCTGAGCGAATGCAGCGATGCGCTCGTACAGCTCACCGGTAGCCACGTTCTTCTTCTCGCCGGTGGCGCGAACCTTCACCTCGAAGTTGCCCTCATCGAGGCCACGCTTGCCAACCACGATCTGTACGGGCCAGCCAATGAGATCGGCATCGTTAAACTTCACGCCAGGACGATCCTTGCGGTCATCGACCACGACCTCGAGGCCTGCAGCAGTCAGAACATCGGCCAGACGCTGAGCCTCAGGGGCCACGTAGTCATCGCCCACGGACAGAGGGATCACACAAACGTGAGCAGGGGCCACGGTCATAGGCCAGATGATGCCCTTCTCGTCGTTATGCTGCTCGACGATAGCGGCCAGGGTACGGCTCACGCCCACGCCATAGCAGCCCATGATGAAGTACTGCTCCTTGCCATCGGCATCCAGGTAGGTGGCGCCCATGGTACGGGAGTACTTCTCGCCCAGCTGGAAGACCTGAGACACCTCAATGCCGCGGCAGCCGGTCATGGTTGCGCCGCAGTGAGGGCAATCATCGCCAGGCTTCACCACGGACAAATCAGCCCAGGCATCGACGGTGAAATCGCGACCAGGGGTTGCACCCGCATAGTGGAAGCCGTCCTTGTTGGCGCCTACCACCCAAGCGGTGATGGCCTTCAGGTTCTCGTCAGCGGCAACCTTTACCTTCTCAGGCAGGCCCACAGGACCAATGGAACCCTTGGGCAGACCGATTTCTTCCAGCTCCTCGTCAGTGAGCAGCTCGAAGCCGGGAATCAGGCGCTCGGCCTTAATCTCGTTCAGCTCGTGGTCGCCAGGAATGAACAGGGCCCAGACGCAGCCCTCCTCGTCCTTGCCTACCATGGCCTTCACGGTAGAGGTCTCAGGAATGCCCAGGAACTCAGCCAGGCTGGCGATGGAGCCAACGCCGGGGGTCTCGATCTCGGTGAGCTCGGTTACCTCGTACTGGGTGGGGTGGCAGATGCAGGCGCCAGCCTCGGTGTTGGCGGCGTAGCTGCAGTCGGGGCAGGTTACCAGCTCGGCCTCACCGGCATCGGCGAGAGCCATGAACTCGGTGGTCACCTTGCCGCCGATCTGGCCGGAGTCAGCCTCTACAGGACGATAGTCGAGGCCGCAACGATCGCAGATGTTGCCGTAGGCCACGCTCATCTCGTCATAGGTCTTCTGCAAGGACTCCTGGCTCTCATTGAAGCTGTAGGCGTCCTTCATGATGAACTCGCGGCTGCGCAGCAGGCCGAAGCGAGGACGGATCTCGTCGCGATACTTCGACTGAATCTGATACAGCGTGGTAGGAAGCTGCTTGTAGGAGCGCAGCTCGGAACGAACCAGAGCGGTGATGAGCTCCTCGTGAGTGGGGCCAAGGCAGAAGCCATGGTCATGGCGATCGTTGAAGCGCATGAGCTCAGGGCCGTAGTCATCCCAACGACCGGACTCGTGCCACAGCTCGGCAGGCTGCAGGGCGGGCATGAAGACCTCCTGAGCGCCGGTAGCGTCCATCTCGTCGCGGACGATCTCTTCGATCTTGGCCAGAACCCGCTTGCCCAGAGGCAAGTAGGTGTACACGCCGGCAGCGGTCTTGCGCATCATGCCGGCACGAAGGAGCAGCTTATGGCTGGCGATCTCTGCGTCAGCAGGATCATCGCGCAACGTAGGCGCGTACAGCTTGCTCATATACGTGATGCTCATTGCAGTTTCCCTATCTCCTCAAGCAGGACATCGACGATGTCGCTCTGTTGAACTTTTCGTATTATGGCACCATGGGCGAAGATTGCGCCCGAGCCATTGCCACATGCTACACCTAAATCGGCATCCGCGGCCTCTCCTGGGCCATTCACCACGCAAACCATAACGGCAATCATCAGAGGTTTCGCCAGGTTCGCGGTGCGGCGTTCAACCTCTTTAGCCAAAGCGATGAGATCGACCTGGCAGCGACCGCAGGTGGGACAGCTCACCAGCTCTACGTTGCGGCGACGCAGGTCGAGAGCGGCCAGCAACGCCCAGCATGCGCGAATCTCCTCAGTGGGGTCGTCGGTGAGGGAGATGCGCATGGTGTCGCCAATGCCCTCTTCCAGCAAAATGCCCAGACCAGAAGCGCTCTTCACCAAGCCTTGGAACAAGGTGCCCGCCTCCGTAACACCAATGTGCAGGGGAACCTGAGGGATCTCCTGGGACAGGATGCGGTAGGTCTGCACCGTAGTCATGACATCGTGGGCCTTAGCGGACACCACCACGTCGTTAAAGCCCCGCTCCTGGAAGTGGGCCACGTAGTCCGTGGCGCTCTTAGCCAGCTTCTGAGGCAGGGTCAGATCCGTGCGCTGCTTCAGGGCATCATCGAGAGAACCCGCGTTCACGCCGATGCGGATGGGGATGCCCGCCTTGCGCGCCTCCTCTATCACCAGGTCAGTTGGCTCCCAGCCGCCGATGTTGCCGGGGTTGATGCGCAGCTTGGCCGCTCCCCTCCTGGCAGCCTCGATAGCGATCTGGGCGTCGAAATGCACGTCGGCCACCACGGGAAGGGGCGACGCGGCACAGACGGCCTCGAAGGCATCGAGACAATTACGACGTGGAATGGCCATGCGCACGATCTCGCAGCCAGCCTCCGCCAGAGCCTGAATCTGGGCCAGGTTGGCCTCCACATCCTGAGCTGGGGCATTCAGCATAGACTGCACCGCCACCGGTGCACCGCCGCCAACGGGCACATCTCCCACCATAACCTGGCGCGTGCGCTGGTTGGGGCGCAACATCGAAGCGTCCTGCATGTTCCCTCCTAACAACTATCCTCGTAAGCTCGGGTTGCCCGTACCTCTCAGGCGTCAGCAACCTGGCCCGCAATTTACCCTCGGCAGCCGCAGGCTACCAGTTTCCAAACACAAACCGCTGTATATCCTGATTCAGCATGAACAGGAAGAACAGCATGAACAGCGTCATGCCCATGAGGCTGATGAACCCCAGGGTATTGGTAGACACCGCCCGACGGGTCACCAGCTGCCAGATCTCTACCAGAAAGCGACCGCCATCGAGAGGTGGAATAGGCAGCATGTTCATGAGGCCCAGAGACACCGAGATCATGGCCATGAACATGAGGGCGTTTTCAAATCCCGCCTCGAAATAGGCCTTCGACAACACGGCGATGCCCACCACCGAGGTGGAATTAGACACCGTGTCGGCGGCAGTCTGGGGGTTGAAAAGCCCCAGGATGGCCATGAACACCATGCCGATGTAGTTGAAGCCAGCCGTAACGGCCCTGTCTACCGAGACCGTGACGTGGGTGATCTCCTGGGTGACGTTGTCTATCACGTCGAATCCCATGACAGAATAGATGAGCACGAAGGCCAGAATGGCAAAGAGCAGGTTCATGCCGGGACCTGCCAGCAAGATGAAGATGCGCTTCAGGAAGCCCTTCGACCGATACTGCACCGAGCGCTCCGCCTCGTAGAAGGCCTTGGGGTCCGCCACCTCACGAGCTGCGCCCACGCCGCGACCATCATCGGCCACCGCGTAGTACAGGTCGTAGTACTTGTCGTCGGTGCGCTTCCCCGCCTTCACGGTGCCCCACTCATCGAGCTCTATGAGGGCAGCAAGGGCGCCATCCTCATCGGTGCCCAGATAGCGAGCGAGTTCCACCGCCGTAGCGCTACCGTGCCGATGCACGTAGGTCATGGCGTCCTTCAGAAAGGGGCTCTCCTCGTCGGCTTCCATACCGCAAACACGGGCATAGCCGCCCAGGGGAACCGCCGTCACGCCAAACTTGGTGCCATGCCAGGTAAACCCCACGTTGGGGCCCGGTAAACCCAGCATGAACTCTGTGACCCGCACGCCGCAGGCTCGAGCCGCCAGGTAGTGGCCGCCCTCATGAATGAACACCAGGACGCTCAGGACAACGACCAGGCAAACTACCGTTATCAGAATATCCATATACCCGCTAGCACATCCCTCGCACCTGCTCATCAGCGGTGCGACGAGCCCAGAAATCCAGCTCCAGGAGCTGCTCGACGCTTTCCACGGTCTGAACGCCCTCTTCCTCGTGAGCTTCCATAACCGCCTCTACCACGTCGGCGATGCCCAGATAGGACAGGCGCTCAGACAGGAATGCTGCCACCGCAATCTCGTTGGCAGCGTTCATGACGCAAGGCAGGGTGCCGCCCACGGTGCCAGCGTGACGGGCCAGGGCCAGGCAGCGGAAGGTGCGGGTGTCAGGCGCAGCGAATTCCAGAGAGCCCAGCTTGCGGAAGTCGAGGGGCTCTACAGGAGCAGGCCAACGGTCAGGGTAGGACAAGGCGAACTGAATGGGGATGCGCATGTCCGTGGTGCCCAGATGGGCCTTCACGGAACCGTCGGTGAACTCGACCATAGAATGGATGGCGCTCTGAGGCTGCACCACCACCTCGATCTTGTCGTAGGGCATGTTGAAAAGATGGTGAGCCTCGATGACCTCGAGACCCTTGTTCATAAGGGTGGAAGAATCGATGCTGATCTTCGCGCCCATGTTCCAGGTAGGATGGGCCAGGGCCTGAGCTGGGGTGATCTCAGCCAGATCAGCCAGGGTCTTACCGCGGAAGGGGCCTCCGGAAGCGGTGACCCACAGCTTGGCCACCTCGTCAGCGCGCTCCCCCAGCAGGCACTGATAGATAGCGCCATGCTCGGAATCGATGGGCATGAGGGCGCCAGCGGGACCGGTGGCAGGAGCCAGACCGGCAGCGCGACGGGCTTCGTCTACCTGAGCAGCCAGCGGCATGATCAGGTCGCCGCCCACCACCAGGGACTCCTTGTTGGCCAGGGCAAGAACCTTACCGGCTTTCAGAGTCTCATAGCTGGCGCGAAGGCCTGCAGCACCCACCAGGGCGTTCACCACGATGTCCGCCTCGGGCATGCGGCAAAGGTCGAGCAGGGCGTCGGAGCCATAGGCGACCTCACAGGGGCCGTCTGAGCCGACGATCTTGGCAGCCTCATCTGCCCACTGGCCGCGCTGAACGCTATCGGCAGGCTCCTTAGCAGCAACCACATGGGAAACGCCGAACTCGGCAGCCTGGGCCAACATATCCTGAATGCGGGTGTTCACCGACAGGCCCACCACGGCGAGCTTCTCGGGGTTACGGCGAACCACGTCGAGGGTCTGGGTACCGATAGAGCCAGTAGAGCCCAGAACTACGATGTTTCTCTTAGAGCCCTGCATAGGGGATGCAACCTCCTCCGAACAGCATGAGCGCTGCCATCATAGACACCATGAACAGGGAGTCGCAGCGATCGAGAAGACCGCCATGACCGGGCATGAGGTTTCCGGAGTCCTTCACGCCCACATTGCGCTTCACCCTGCTTTCTAGCAGGTCGCCCAAGACGCTGATGAGGCCTGCGACGATGCCGAAGGCCGCAGCAAGCCACCAGCTCATGGTGACACCGGGAACGAAGCACATGGCGACCCACATAGCCGCGCTGAACAGAAGGCCCGCAATGAAGCCCTCCCAGCTCTTCTTAGGAGACACCTTCGGGGCCAGCTTATGGCGTCCGATGCGGCTTCCCACCAAATATGCCACGGCGTCATTACCCCAAATGCTGATGAACAGCAGCAGCAGCAAGATGCCGCCATAGGGCTCAGGCAGGGCTGCGCGAATGTAGATGAGGCCGCAGAGCAGCAGACCGGTATAGATAGCGCCGAAATAGCTGACGGCCACATCGACGATGCGGGCCCGCAGGTAGAACACGTACCAGATGGACAGAGCCACGGTGAACAGCACCAAAATGGCGATGATGCCGTGCAGGCCGAACTTCCAGCAGGCAACAGGGAATGCCGCTGCCGCAATGATACCCATGAGCTCATTGGGCATCTTGGCGTCATGGCGCAGCAGGCGATAGAACTCGAAGGCGCAGATAGCTGCCACTGCCGACAGCATGATCACGTTGGTGACGTCGTTCACCAGAACGGCGATGACAGAGATGCCGACATACACGCCGCCCGAGGCGATGCGGGTTAGCAGGCCGCTGATCCTGCTCTTCACGGCACCAGATTTCTTCTCGTTTTCAGACACGCTATACGCCTCCAAACCTGCGGGAACGACCCTGGTAGCTCAGGATAGCCCGCAAGAACTCGTAGCGATCGAAGTCGGGCCAGAGCACCGGAGTCACATAGATCTCGGAATAGGCGATCTGCCACAGCAGGAAGTTCGAGATGCGCATCTCGCCGCTGGTACGAATGAGCAGATCGGGATCAGCCACATCCGCCGTATCAAGATGGGCGGAGAACTCCTCCTCGGTGATGGGGGCAACCTCCTTGCCCGCCAGGGCAGCTTCCACCCGCTCCTGGGCAAGGGCGTTGGCGGCCTGCAGCATCTCGGCGCGGGAGCCGTAGTTCACGGCCACCTGCAGCGTCATGCTGGAGTTGCCCTTGGTCTTCTCCCACGCCGCGGCAAAGGCGTTGCGGGTCTCTTCAGGCAAGATGGAAAGATCGCCGATGGTCTTCACGCGCACCTGCTCTGCATGCAGGCCATCTACCTCGGCCAGCATGGTCTCAGCGAAGAGCTTCATGAGGCCTTCCACCTCTTCTTGGGGCCTCTTCCAGTTCTCGGTGGAAAAGGAGTAGATGGTGAGGCACTTAACGCCCAGGTCAGATGCACAGCGAATGGTCTCGCGAACCGCCTCGATACCCGCCTTGTGTCCCTTCAGCCTGTTCAGCATGCGCTGCTTGGCCCAGCGACCGTTGCCGTCCATGATGACAGCTACGTGCTCAGGGACAGCTTCTACATCTAGCTGGGACAGGTCGATGTCCGGGGGAACCTGGGGGAATATGTACTCGAGGGGCTTATGCAGCATAGGGGACCTAACCAATCGTCAATACAAGAGCGGGAGCCCTCCGCGAACGAAGATAGCTCCCGCAAGATTAACTGCAGACAGAAAGAGGAAACGAGGGGCTTAGATAGCCATAACCTCTGCTTCCTTCTTCTTGTAGAGCTCGTCGATCTTAGCGACGTACTTGTCAGTGAGCTTCTGAACGTCAGCCTCACCGCGACGCTGATCGTCCTCGGTGATGTCGCCGGCCTTCTTGGCCTTCTCGATAGCGGCGTTGGCCTCCTGGCGAGCACGACGTACGCCCACGCGACCTTCCTCAGCGTAGGTCTTGCACTGCTTGGCAAGCTCACGACGACGCTCCTCGGTGAGAGCGGGGAAAGGCAGGCGGATGACGGAACCATCGTTGGAAGGGGTTACGCCCAGGTTGCTCTCGAGAATGGCATGCTCGATAGCGCCCAGGGTGCCCTTGTCCCATGGCTCGATGACCAGCATGTGAGCATCAGGGGTCTTCACGGCAGCCATCTGGTTAACAGGGGTGGGTACTCCGTAATATTCAACACGGACCTTGTCCAAGATCATTGCATTGGCACGACCGGTCCTTACGGACGTGAAGGCGGTCTCAAGGGACTTGATGGCCTTTTCCATGCCGGCTTCAGCCTCAAGCAGAATCTCCTCTACCATGACGCTCCTTTCAGTTCATCGAGGATAGCTCCCCGAAAGTATCTCATACGAAACCAGGTGCCCTCAGGAGACATCCCCTCAGAGCACCCAATTCCCACGTAATATGCTTATTTTACGGTAGTGCAGACCGCATCGCCCTTCAAAGCGCGAGCAATGTTGCCAGGCTCGGTGATATCGAACACCAAAATGGGCAGATTGTTGTCCATGCACAATGCGGTTGCGGTGGTATCCATGACGTGCAGCTCCTTGGCCAGCACCTCCTGGTAGGTGATCTCGTCGTAGCGAACGGCGTCGGGATACTTCACGGGATCCTTGTCGTAGATGCCGTCTACCTTGGTGGCCTTCATGACGCACTCAGCACCAATCTCGCAGGCACGCAGGGCAGCGGTGGTATCGGTAGTGAAGTAGGGGTTGCCGGTGCCGGCTGCGAAGATGATCAGACGGCCCTTTTCCATATGGTGAATGGCACGACGACGGATGTAGGGCTCGGCGACCTCACGCATCTCGATAGCGCTGAGAACGCGGGTGGGAATGCCAGCGCGCTCGAAAGCGTCCTGCAGAGCAAGAGCGTTCATAACGGTGGCCAGCATGCCCATGTAGTCAGCCTGGGAGCGATCCATGCCCTCGGCAGAACCTGCAACACCGCGGAAAATGTTGCCGCCACCAACGGTAACCGCCAGCTCGACGCCGTCATCGACGACTTCCTTAATCTGGGAGGCCAGATCGGCCACCACCTTAGGATCGATGCCGTATCCGGTATCTCCCATCAGCGCCTCGCCGGAAAGCTTCAGAAGCACACGCTTGTATTTGTAATCGCTCATAGGCTCATTCCTTTCGATAGACCCCGTTCATTCTACCTGATAAAGGCCACTTCGACAGAATTACAGCATTGCGCCGCGATCGATGACGACCTCGCGGCCCGTGAACTTGGTGGCCTCATTAGACTCGGCAAGCCAGAGTACCATTTCCGTGATGTCAATGGGGTTAAGGAACTTCAATCCGCCAGGATTCTTCTCATCCTCGAACATCTCCTGCCAGCTCTTGAAGTCCTTGCCCATGGTGGTGTTCACGAAGTCGACGTAGGCGTCGGTCTCGCACATAGGGGTGCGCACCTTGGTGGGGCATACCACGTTGCAGTAGATGGGCAGACCGGAATTGCGCAGCTCCAGAGCCAGGGTCTTGGTAAGGCCGATGATGCCAAACTTAGTCATGCAGTAGGTGGCCAGCTGCTCGGTGCCCTTCAGGCCGGAAACGCTGGAAATGTTGATGATGCGGCCATAGCCCTGCTTCATCATGTACTGGGCAGCGTACTTGTCGGTGCGCCAGGTGCCTTCCAGATTAACTGCCAGGGCCTTCTCGACCTTCTCGTCCTCCAGCTCCCAGGTGTAGCCAAAGTTGATGATGCCAGCGTTGGCGACCACGACGTCAAGGCGACCGTACTTATCCCAAGCGGCAGCGAAAGCGGCTTCCATCTCAGGGGTCGAGCAAATGTTGGCCTTAATGGCCAGGGCCTCGCCGCCCTCAGCCTCTACCATGGCCACGGTCTCTGCGAAACGAGGATCCTCGGGGTCGAGCATATCGAGCAGGACCGTCACGTAGCCCTTCTTGGCGAACTCTACGGCATGGGTGCGGCCCTGTCCCATAGCGCCGCCGGTGATGAGGACAACCTTCTTATCGATCATGAATCTTTTCCTTCTCTGGTAGGGTGGTTAGTTTTGGAATGGCCCGGTGCTCCCTGCACTCTCCTGAGCTACCCGAGCCACTGCGACTGAGTTTCCCGAATCGCCGCAATTGGCGTTTTCGAACGCCCGAACTACTTCTGGGGCTTGCGGGTTACGGCCTCGACGATGAAGCCCAACTTGTCCAGGGAGTCGTAGTAGGTGAAGATGACGCCGGGGGTCACCAGGGACTCGCCCTGCTGCCAGATCCCGATGCCCTTCTCCGCCATCATGCGGTCGCAGGCGGCCATGTCGTCCACGTCGAAGCGGACGTGGTGCAGGCCGTTGTTGCCCATCTTCACCCAGTCGGACCAGATGGTGTCCTCCTCGCCGATGGGCTCGAGGAACTCAAGCTGGATGTTGAAGAAGTTGTAGAAGGCGTTGCGCACTGGCGCGTCCTGGGTCTGGCCGCGGTAGAGCACCTGCTTGTACACCACGTCGCCCTCCATGTCGGGGGCCAGGCCGAAGACTTCCAGCATGCCAGCCTTGGTCTTCTCCATGTCGGTGGTGATGATGCCGATCTGCACGATCTGGCGGAACTCGTCGGTCATGGTGAGGTCTGCGATCTTGCCCATG
>JAQXVU010000045.1 GCA_029225085.1 Eggerthellales bacterium
CGGTGCGCTATTCGCGCACCGTGCTGGTTAGTTCACTTACCATCCACAGTATCCGGTTATCAAGGTTCCCCCGGCCGCGCCGGGTGCCGCTCTCGGCGGCAAGTGGATACTCTACAGTATCCGGTCGCGCCCTGTCAAGCGTTGTCTTCGAAAAACTTTCGAATCCCTCCCGCTCCCCGTGGGGTGCGGGCCGCTCGCCTCGGCGCCCGAAGTATATTACGCCTCTCAGCGGAGATTGCAACCCCCCTAATTTCATTTTTTCTTAAATTCGAACGGATACGGCTATCTGTATAAGAAATGGGAGCCTGAACGCACTTATCCTCCCAAAACGAAAGGGGGCCTGAGCCCCCTTCCATATTGCCATATGCAGTAAAACCAGCTTACCGCGCCACGAAGCTCTTGGCTGAAGACCAGGATCCGTAGACCTTCTTGCCAGCGGAGTCGGTCTTATAGGCGCGAACCTTCACGTAGTACTTCTGGCCCTTCTTCAGATCCTTCAAGGTGACAGACTTTTCGGATGCGAACTTGTAGGCCTTGCCCTTAGTGAAGGACTTGTTCTTGGCATACACCACCTGATAGCCGCTCGCTCCCGAGACGGACTTAGCCACCACCTTGGCCTTCTTGCCAGAGTAAGCCTTGGCGCTTGCGATGGCACCCTTTGCTACCGTGATCTTCTTCCAGTGGGCATACAGAGTCTGGTTCTTCGCCGCGGTGAACGCGGTGGACGACTTTACCCTGCTTCCACCTGATTTCGCGGTGTACCACCCAGCAAAGGCGTACTCAGCTCGCGCGGCAGACGGAAGAGAACCGTATGTTCCTGGGTAGCCCACGGTTTTGGAGGCTTTTGCAGCTTTTCCTCCGTTCCCGTTGAAGGAAACGGTGTAGCCCTTCACCTCTACGGAGTACGTCTTGGCGCCATCTTTGTATGCGGAGGACTTTGCGGTGCTCACGCCGCTGTATCCGAAGCACTGCACCCAATAGTAGTAGCTGCCGACCTTAACACAGCCGACGCCAATGGTCTTGTAGGAGCTGCCCATAATATTGGCGCGGTGGCCAACAGAGTTCATCCAGCCGTTCATCACGTCCGAGGCGCTGGTGTAGCCATAAGCGATGTTCTCGCCGTACATAAGATCGTTGGCGGTAAAACACATTTCACCGTTGGGGCACTCGTGGCTGAAAAGCACGTAGGTCTCCGCAGCACGCAGCATAGCAGTGTTCAAGAGGCTCGTGTCCATAGTGAGCGAGCTAAGGCCAGCCGCCTCACGCTGAGCGTTCACCAGCTTCAGGACCTTGAACGCCTGAGAATAGTACGCGGTTCCCTTCACACTTGTGGTAGGCACGGAGCTGCAGGTTGCCAAGGCGAAAGATGGAGCTGCGGCGGCAGGCGAGTCGTCGCATGGCGAAGACTTCGCGGGTTCGCCTATGCAGGCCGAAGCGGATGCATTCGAGGAAACGGCGGCGGATTCGCCCATGCAAGTTGCGGCGGATACATTCGTGGAAGAAATGGCGGGTTCATCAGCGCACTTTGCCAATGCTGGCCTTGGAACCAGCGAGACCCCACCAAACACAAGGGCCGCTGTCAGCAGCGCAACAAGAATCCTTCTGCCAGCTAGACGCATTCCGCTAACGCCGGCACAACCACAGGATGATCCGTATTCCATTTTGGAGCCCCTTCTCTCGATGGGGCTATTGTACGTAGAAATACGGGCCCGCCAATTGCGAGCCCGTAAGTTTTGCTTCGATCTTGATTGCGGCGCAATGGATTACGTCAGCGAGTCGTACCTTGCCTTTGCGGCATCGTAGGCAAGCTGCGCTTCGGCAAGCCGCATGCTCGCGGCGTCCATCGCCGCCTCGGGCCGTGCCAAACCAGGCAGCGCCATAGCCAGGAGCCGGCGGGAGTTCAGGAGGGGCGCGTAGCCGCGGGAGGGGCGATCGGAATTTACGCACGATTATGGACTTGACTCACAGCGCCTCTTCCCCATTGCATTCACAGACGCATTTGCGCACGGATTTCGGGATTTTTCGGAAGATTTGAAGCCTTACCAGACAAGTGCCAAGAATGCGGCGATCCAGGAAACAGCACAAGAGCACGAACGAAGCGTTTCAGAGCACTTTCGCGTAACAACCGCGGAGCATTCCAAGGCGAAGTCCGCCCCAACCCGCAAATCCGCCTGGCAAGACGCCAAATCTTCCATCCGAGAACTCTTTTCGCGCGCAAAGCGCCAACCATCAATCAGGTAACCAGAAAAGCAGGTAGCGAACACTCTTTCCGAGCCCGAACGCCCCGCATCGCGCGCAAGCAAGCTAAGGCTCACCCCCCGCATCGCGCGCAAACCACTCCCCCACCGCAAAATACAAAAAGCGGGAGCATCAGCTCCCGCTTCTGGAAAACTATGTGTGAACCCACGAAGAAGCTCGCCCTACACCAAACGCAGGAAGCGCTTCTTGCCCACCTGAATCTTGGCGCCCTTCAGCTGCTCAGGAGTCAAGTTGTAGCTCTTGGCAGGCAGAGCCTCGCCGTTCAGCTTCACCGCACCGGAGTCGATCAGGCGACGAGCCTCGGAGGTAGAGGGCGCAGCCTTAGCGTCAGCAAGCAGCTTGGCGAAGTACACCTTGCCCTCATCGTTAGGGGTCAGGTCAGCCTCGTAGGTAGGGGCATCCTCGGGGAAACCGTGCTCCTTGAACTTCAGATCGAAGTCAGCCTCAGCGGCAGTAGCAGCCTCGGCGTCATAGTAGGCTTCAACAATATTGCGGGCCAGGGCACGCTTAGCCTTGTTAGGATGCACGGAACCGTCGGCCAGGCCAGCCTCCAGCGCGTCGATCTCGGACACGGGAACGGTAGAGGCCAGACGGTAATACTTGATCATGATGCTGTCGGGGATGCTCATGACCTTGCCGAACATGTCGGAAGGAGCATCGGTGAGACCGATGTAGTTGCCGTAGCTCTTAGACATCTTCTGAACGCCATCGGTGCCCTCGAGCAGAGGCAGGGTCAGGCACACCTGGGGCTCCATGCCCATCTTCTCCATGAGCTCGCGGCCGGCCAGAAGGTTGAACAGCTGATCGCTGCCGCCCAGCTCGACGTCGGCCTTAATGACCACGGAGTCATAGGCCTGCATCACGGGGTACATGAACTCGTGCAGGCTGATGGGCAGACCGCCCTTGTAGCGCTTGGTGAAGTCGTCGCGCTCCAGAATGCGGGCCACAGTGAAGTTGCTCAGGAGCTTCAGCAGCTCTTCCATACCCAGGCCGAGGATCCACTCGGAGTTGTAGACCAGGGTGGTCTTGTCCTTGTCCAGAATCTTGAAGGCCTGGTCGACATAGGTCTGAGCGTTCTGCGCGATCTGCTCGCGAGACAGCTGAGGACGAGTGCTGTTACGACCGGAAGGGTCGCCGATGAGCGCGGTGCCGTCGCCGATGATCAGGGTCACGCGATGACCCAGATCCTGGAAGGCGCGGAGCTTGCGCAGAGGCACCGCATGGCCGATGTGAATATCGGGAGCGGTGGGGTCTACGCCCAGCTTGATGTTCAGGGGCTCGCCCTTCTTCAGCTTGTCCAAGAGGGCAGCGCGAGGAACGATGGAATCTACGCCTGATTCCAGAATATGCAGTTGTTCTTCAGGTGAAAGCATGTGCTTTCCTTTCGTCAAAATCATTCGCACAGGAGTGTAACACAGTGCGGGAAACCGCACCTCGCGGGATAGCCACGCGGGCTGCGCAGCAAGCCTGCGGAGGGACGGGACCAAGCCACGCGATTCGGGTCGACGTGTCTGCAAGCCAAAGGCAACCGCCGTTGCCAGACCGCAAGCCTGCAAGGCGGCAGGCATGGATGTAGCCGCCGCAGGCAGGCTGCCTACTCTACCCCGCGGAAGATGTGGCCGGTGGTGGTTCCCTGCGTCTTGGGGAGGGCGTCGCCAGAGCGCTTGGCCAATTCCACAGCTCGCTGAACCCGCTTCACGGCCTTGGTGGTCTCGTCGACGGTCATGAGAGTGGCGTCGATCATGAAGGCGTCGAGGCCGGCCCGCAACAAGTCGGGCATGAGATGGGTCAGGTCGAGCTGCACCGCGTTGTACAGGTGGCTGCGTCCGCATCGGTCGGTGATGACGGGCATCTCGTAGCCCTTGCGGTCCTTCAGATAGTGGGGGCTCTTGCGACGAGGGCAAATAGAGCAGTCCTGGTTGCAGGGGCCCTGGCTCATGAGCAGGCAGTGCTCGGTGACCATGAGCTCGGCGGCTCCCATGACGGTAAGGCCGGCGGAGATGGGTTTGTCCCGCAAGATGTCATCGATTTGTCCCAAGGCCAGCTCGGGCGAGAGCCACACGCGGGTAGCCCCGGCAGCCGCCACGGTGCGCAGGGCCTGAGGGTTGGTGACGGGCAGATGGGTGCCCACCTCAGGGCTAGCGCCACGAGAGGCGCATTCCAGAAGAGCGCCGAAATTCTCGACGTACACAGGCTTGCCCTCGCGCACGCGATCCCAAGGGTCGAAGTCGAAGCGGTCCTCTCGGGAGCCAGGCTCCTTGTCGTGGGCGATGGTGGGCAGCATGGTGATGCACTTGTTGGGGTATCCCGCCTGCTCGACGGTGGAAGACAGCTGGCCGGCCACGGTAGCCTCTCCACGCTTCTCGTTCAGCAGGGGCACGTACACCGCGTCGGCACCGGCCTTCTTGGCTGCGCGAGCGCAGGCAGGATTGGTAGCGGTGACGGCGATGGTTACGGGAGGATGCACGTAAGCAGGGCGCTCGGGGTCCTCAGGGGACTTGGGGATGGCGCGCTTGCCAGCGGCTGCGGACACCATCTGGTCCTGCAGGTCCTGCAGGGCGGCGGCGCGCACCTTGTGCAGCTGGCTGAAGCCCACGCCCACGCCCTCGTCGAGGCTGATGACCAGGTCCTCGTCGCTGGCCAGGCAGAATGGCGTGGTGCCCATGCGGTTCACGTGATCGAAAACGTCCTGCTCCGTAACGGCCTTGGTGCGAGCTGGCTCTACCACCGGGCCTTCAGCCTGGGCATAGAACCCAGATTCCGTGGAAAAGCCGATGGTCAGAGGCTCCCCCACATGCATCTGCACGGTGCCCACTACGGGAATGCGAGGCTCGAGGGGATCATCGACGAAGGCAGCGGAGGCATCCCGCATGCGGAACACGCGGTCGCCCTTGCCGGTGCGCTTCTCGGCGGTGAAACGGTAGCGGCCCTTGCCCAGATCCTGCAGGTCGGTGAGGGTCTGCAGGAAGTGGCCCTTGTTTGTCCAGATGCCCAGCAGGTCGCCGTTCTGCAGCGCATGCTCAGAGTTCACGGTGACCACGCCGTCGCGAACGTCCTGCACGCGGCCCATGAAGACGCCGCGGTTGTTGGGCTGGGCGTAGCTCATCATGTCGTTGGTGGTGTCGGACTGCATGTAGGCCGTGGTGAAACCGCGGGAGAATGCCTCCGCAAGGCGACGATGCTCCTCATCGGTGACAGCGGGGATGGGTTCCCCTGCGGCCTTGGCGGCCTGCACGCGGTCGAGCACCTGGCGATACACGCTGACCACCCCGTACACGTACTCGGGGGACTTCATGCGGCCCTCGATCTTCAGGGAGTCGACGCCGGTTGCCACCAGCTGGGGAATGATGTCGATGCTGCACAGGTCCTTAGGGGACAGCAGGTGATCGCCCTCGGCAGGCAGAGCCTTGCGCACCGCCTTATTGTGCAATTCGTAGGGCAAGCGGCAAGCCTGAGCGCACATGCCGCGGTTGGCGGACCTTCCACCTACCAGAGAGGACATGAAGCACTGGCCGGAATAGCAGATGCACAGGGCACCATGGGCGAAGCACTCGGTTTCCATACCGTTCTCATGGGCAAGGGCCGACAGGCGGTCGATCTCTGCCAGGGAAAGTTCGCGGGCGAAGGTCACGCGGGTGGCGCCCAAAGCGGCAGAAGCCAGGACCCCGGACTCGTTGTGCACGTTCATCTGGGTGGATACATGCACCTGGGCCTCGGGCAGCGTACGGCGGATCTCAGTGGCGAAACCAATGTCCTGCACGATGAAGGCATCGACCCCACGGCGATAGGCCTGACGGACCAATTCCAACGCGCGCTTCATCTCGGAAGGGAGAATCACCGTGTTCACCGTCAGGTAGATCTTCACGTTGCGCAGGTGGGCGTACACGCAGGCTTCCTCGAGCTCATCGAGGGTGAAGTTGCCCGCGCCGCGCCGGGCGTTGAAGGCCTCCGCACCCAGGTACACCGCCTGAGCACCAGCCCGCACCGCAGCATGCAAGCACGCCATGTTTCCCGCAGGAGCCAAGAGCTCTACGGGCTTTGCACCAAGGGTCTGACCCATGTCTGCCTCGCTGTTCTTAAATAAGGGGACTCCAATTAGGAGAAAGTGACTAAATTAGTAGAGTTTTGGGCCATATGTCGCCCACCGATTAGCCGTGCGCGCGCCAGGCCTGAAAAACACACTTTATAATAACGACACGGACAAATGTAGCAACTATCTTTCGGGAGACGCTATGCCTCGTGGAAATCACTTCAAAGGAAACACGCCTCGCGACAGGGGCGCCCACTCCAGCACGCCCGCTCAGTACGGCGGCGCCCATTCCGACGACTCAGCCTATACCGACAGCTCCGCATATGCAGAAGCATCCGCCTCAGGCATTGCATCGCGCGTTCGCGGAGCGTCCCATTCCAACGCGCCCAAGGGCAAGAAGAAGCACCGCGGCCGCAACGTCCTGTTCGTGATCGGCGGGTCCCTGCTGGCCTGCATCACCGCCTTCATGGTGTTCTGCCTGGTGGGCCTGCCCTCCGTCTCCGACGCCGAGAAGTACAACCAGACCGACACCACCACCATCTACGCCTCCGACGGCGAGACGGTCTTAGCGGAGCTGTACCTGAAGAACCGCAAGCCCATTGAATTGGAAGACGTCTCCCAGAACGTCATCAACGCCACCATCGACACCGAGGACGAGCGCTTCTACTCCCACATGGGCGTCGACCCCATCGGCATCGCCCGCGCGCTGTTCAACAACGTCACCGGCTCCTCCGGCCTGCAGGGCGCATCCACCATCAACCAGCAGTTCGTCCGCAACACCCTCATCGCCGATGAGATGAGCGAGATCTCTATCAAGCGCAAGGTCCGCGAGGCCTTCCTTGCCGTCATGTTGAACGCCCAGTACAGCAAGGATGAGATCCTGAACATGTATCTGAACACCATCAACTACGGTGACAACTGCTACGGCATCGAGGCCGCCGCACAGCACTACTATTCCAAATCCGCCTCCGAGCTGACGGTCCCCGAAGCCGCCGCTCTTGCCGGCATCCCCCAGTCCCCCACGGCCCACACCCCCACGGTGTACCCCGAGAACTGCCTGGAGCGCCGCAATGAGGTCTTAGGGCGCATGCTGGCCTGCGGTCACATCACCCAGGAGAAGTACGACGAGTACCGCAGCCAGGATTTGGGCCTCGACGTCACCTGGCCCAAGAGCAACGGCATTAAGAAGTACCCCTACTTCGCCACCTACGTTCGTGACATGCTCCTGGAAGAGCTGGGCACCGACTCCGTGTACGAGGGCGGCCTGACGGTCATCACCACGCTGAACGTGAAGGACCAGAAGGCGGCGGAGAAGGCCTGCAAGGCCCAGTACTCCAGCTTGGCAGATGACGCCGAGATCGCCTTGGTCTCCATCGACCCCGACACCGGCCAGATCGTCTCTATGGTAGGCGGCAAGAGCTTCAAGGCCGACCAGTACAACCTGGTAACCCAGGCCCAGCGCCAGCCCGGATCCTCCTTCAAGACCTTCACGCTGCTGGCCTGCATCGAAGCCGGCATCAACCCCAAGACCGTCATCGACTGCACCTCTCCCATCACCCTGCGGGTGGGCGGTGACGGATCTAACGCCGACGATTCCGATGGCGCCTACAGCCTCGGCAACGGCACCCTGTGGAAGGTCGAGAACATCAACAACGCCAACTACGGCCACCGCAGCATCCAGAGCGCCTTCGCCGTGTCCTCGAACACCGGCTTCGCCCGCATGGTGCAGGTGGTGGGCGCCGACAAGGTGGTGGACATGGCCCATCGCTGCGGCATCACCTCCGACCTCGAGGCCGTCGATTCCATCACCCTGGGATCCCAGGCCGTAACGCCGCTCGAGATGGCCGAGGCATTCGCCACCATCGCATCCGGCGGCATCCACCGCACTTCCACCGCCATCATCTCCGTCACCGACCTTGACGGCAACGTGGTCTACGAGCCCGAGGTCACCGAGGAGCGCGTCCTCGATGAGAAGGTGGCCTGCGCCGCCCTGAACGTCATGAAGACCGTCTTCACCCAGGGCACCGCCACCTACGCCTCCCTCTCTAACGGGCAGGAGGCCGCGGGCAAGACCGGCACCTCCGAGGAGTACCGCGACCACTGGCTGTGCGGCGTGACCCCTCAGCTTAGTACCGTGGTCTGGATAGGCTGCCGCCAGGAGCGCTCCCTGTACGGCGTCGACTGCTGCTACGTGTGGCGCACCTATATGAATGCAGCTCTGGAAGGACTGCCCGTCGAGAGCTTCCCCACCGCTGCCGAGCCCGCCTACAACCACCCCTTCAACAGCAAGTCCCTAGCCGAGAGCTCTAGCTCGTCGAAGAAGAAGTCGAAGAGCAAGAGCAGCAGCAGTTCCCAGACCCAGAGCTCTAGCAGCAGCCAGCAACCTACCAGCTCCAGCGGATCCTCGAGCAGTTCGAGCTCGGTGATACCCGATCCGGAACCGGTGCCAGAGCCTGAACCTGAACCCGAGCCTGTTCCGGAGCCCGAGCCTGATCCTGGTGTGGAAGGTCACGCAGAATAGAGCCGGTGCCAATGTAGAAGGCCGCGCAGAATAGGGCCGGTGTCCGATTGCTGGCAGGGCTGATGCTGGCTGGGCTGGCGCCTGGTCGCCTGGGCCAAGACGCGGACGACCGCACGCAAGATTTAGGGCCAACGAGAAAGCTCTCGCATCCCCACCCGCTTCGCTCTGGGAAGGATGCTCGAGCTCCTCGTTGGCCCTTCCTGTTGTGCCCCCTCCTGTTACAGAGAGTCAGGGTCGGCTCCCTGTCACCCTGACCGCTTCACCATTGCGAGAATCCTTCAACAGTCCGATTCAATAGCGAACTCAACTGGCTCGGCCCATGTCGCAAGGCCGATCGCCCTCAGCTGGTTCGCTCGAACCCAATCCCCCACAGTCAAGTCCATAATCGTGTGCAGATTCCCGATCTCCCCCCACGGATTCGCACGAATCCCTCACAGGCCAATGGCTGGAAACGAAACATATGCCACTTTTTGGATGAAAATCGACTATGTGCCAATTCGACCCCCTGTTTCGGGGGCGAATTGGCGACGAACGAATTATATGCGCACTTCGAGGCGGGCGGGCACCCTTCGGACGAGGCCAAGACGAGGATAAACCCGCAGCGAGACGGGCATGGGGCGGGCCCTCCCCGCCTCGAACCGGAGCTGCGCCCCGTTTTTCAGGCGGAACGGGGCGAAACGGGGGGGATGCGACGGGCGTCGAGGGGGCTCGGCGAAGGAGGGCGGACCGGGGCGCGGGGCCCGAAGTGCGCATATGTTCGATCCCAAGCCAGAAGGGGACCTTTTCCGGCCCTCCGATTGGCACATGGTCCGTTTCTCGCCAGCCCGCCCCGATCGGGGGCGGGACGGGCGGTCTCAGGGCCCAATCGCCCTGGCTCGAACCTCGCCTATTGGATTGCCGATCGGGGGAAATCGGGGGAATCTGGCAACCACCCCGCTTGATGGATTGGCAGAAGGGCAGCACCCCGCCTCGCGATGCGAGACGGGGTGCGAGTAAATACCCATTCAGTATGAAAGTGTGGCGTATCTGCCCAAGCAGATACGCCAAGCACTACTAAGAATCTTTCAAAAGATGGCGGGCGCGGACCTCGCTCTGCCAATAAGGGCCCTGCGCGCCAATCGGGGCCCGATCCGGCCCAGAGCTCATCCAATAATGGCAGTCCGCGCCACTCTCATTCCATTAAGGACACTTCGAGCCACGCCCATCGACCTGCATGGGCTTCGAGCCCCGCACATCAAGCCACGTCCGTCAATCCGTACGAGCTTCAAGCCGCCACTTCAAGCCCCCCGCGCATCAAGCCACGGACATCAAGACTCGCGCATAGATCAACGCGCAACCAGGAACGGCGTCAGTCCCTACTTCAGCTCCTTGGCCTGAGCGTCAGCTTCCTGCAGAGCAGCGATGCCCTTGTCGTACTCGATCTGGATGTCCTTCAGCTTGTCCTTGGCATCCACGTTCTTGCCGGACTCGATGTCCTCATACAACGCGATGTAAGCGCCCATGGCAGACTCAAGGGAGTCGAAGCCCTCGAGGTACTTGGCGGAAATGTCCTTCAGCTTGTCAGGCACCTCGTAACCACGGATCTCGTCAATGACCGCCGTCACCTTTTGCGCGCCAGTGCGCATCTTCACCAGGTCACCCTCAGAAGCAGCCTCGCTGAATGCGTCGAGCTTCTCGTTCAGGGTCTCCGTTGCGGTGTTCAGCTGGGACATGTAGGTACGATTCTTCTGAGCCTCCTGAGCATCCTCTCCGTTATCAGAAGAGCAACCCAGCATGGCAAAGCACAGAACCAGACAGCTGACCAGTGCAATGATCTGCGCAAACTTTTTCTTCATAGATAAAGAACCTTTCTTCGGTACCTTGCAATCGCACTCGGGTGAGCCCTCAGCCCACCGCCTCGTTCTCTCACGGGCCTTCCTCGCCCACTCACGTCCTTACGCTGCAGCAAGCTTCAGCTCACCGCTCCTATCCGTTCCCCTCAGGTTCGGTCTTCGAAGGCTTCTCGGGCTCGGTCTTCGATGAGCTCGAGGAGGACTTCGATGTCGACGTGCTGCTAGCACTGCTCTTCGTGCTCGAAGAGGACTTGGTAGACGAGCTTGCCTTATCGGCCTTCGAGTCATCGGACTCGCTGCTGCTCTTCTTCTTGGCAGAAGAGCTCTTGGCGATGCCGATGCCCAGCTCCTCGTCCTTCACCTCGTGATACTCGGGGCTGTTAGCGGTAATAAAGGACTCCTGCTCCTTGCCCGCAAGCACGCTGCTCATGAAGTCGCCGAACACGCTGGCAGCCGTGTAGTTGGGATTCATGGTGCGCTCCTGACGGCAGCCCAGCCAGACAGCCACGGAGTACTGAGGTGTGAAGCCGCAGAACCAGCTATCGCGGAAGTTCTCGGTGGTACCCGTCTTACCTGCAGATACCTGACCGGTGCTGATGCGTGCGTCGGTACCGCTACCGTTGGTGACAACACCTTCCATAACGTCAATGGCAGCGGCGGCGATCTCAGGGGTGATGGCTTCCTCGCTGACCTTCTTGTGCTTGTACACCACATCGCCATCAGAGTTCTCGATGCGGCTCACCACGTAGGACTCGTGGTAGGTGCCGCCATTGGCGATGGTGGCGTAAGCGTTTGCCATCTCAAGAACGGTAACGCCCTGAGTACCCAGAGTGATAGAAGGCACCGCGGAGAGGGAGGACTGAATGCCGCAGCGCTCAGCCACGTCCTTCACCTTCTCGGGACCCAGATAGGTCACCAAGCGGGCGAAGCCCGTGTTGGAAGAAACCTCGAAGGCGCTGGCCAGAGACCTGACGCCGTAATTGGCGCCGTCATAGTTCTCGACGTTCCAACCGTCGATGGAAACCTTCGACGAGCAATTCAGCGTGGTCTTAGGGGAAATGCCGGACTCAAGGGCCGCCAGCAGCGTAAAGGTCTTGAAGGAGGATCCCGCCTGACGCTGCGCCTGAGTGGCCAGGTTATACTGGTCCTTCTTGTAGTCCTTGCCGCCGACGATGGCCTTCACCGCGCCGTTCTTGGGATCGACCACGGTCATGGCGACTTCCATATCGTCGTCTACCGTAGCCTCCTTAGCACGGGCAGCCTTCTCGGCTTTCTTCTGCATGCTCACGTTCAGCGTGGTGTAGATGTTGTAGCCGCCGCAATACAGCTCATCGACGGTGTAGGTCTCGAGCAGGGTATCGCGCACATAGCTGGTGAAGTAGGGGTACTTGTAGATGCCGTCGTTAGACGTGCTCTCCCTCACGTTCAGCTTAAGGTCCATCTGAGTGGTGGTGTCGTACTCCTCCTGGGTGATGATGCCGTTCGAGAGCATACGGGCCAGAACCACGTTGCGACGGTCCTTGCAGGCGTCGGGGTTGTCGATGGGGTTGTTGTTGGTAGGCGACTGAGGAATGCCGATGAGGGTGGCAGCCTCATTCAGATTCAGGTCAGACGCGTCCTTGGAATAGTACTTCTGAGCTGCTGCCTGAATGCCGTAGCAGCCAGAGCCATAGTTAATGGTGTTCAGATACATCAGCAGGATGTCTTCCTTGCTGTATATCTCCTCGAGCTTGATGGCGATATAGGCCTCGCGGACCTTACGCTTGATGGTGCTCTCGTTGGCCTCGGATGCCAAAACGGTGTTGCGCACCAACTGCTGAGTAATGGTGGAAGCGCCCTCATGGCCAATGCCCGTAACGTTCACTACAACAGCACGAGCGATACCCTTAGGGTCGATGCCGTTATGATCATAGAAGCGCTCGTCCTCGGTGGCCACCGTACCCTGCCAGACGTAGTCGCTGATCTGGTCCTGGGTAACCGGGTCGCGATCCTCGAGGTAGAACTCGGCCAGCAGCGTCTTCTCGTCAGAAGCATACACGCGCGTCTTCTTGGCCAGCTCGTACTGAGAGGCGTCCTCGTAATCAGGCAGGTCCTGCAACCAGGAATTGCAGAGGGCGACGACGCCAGCACCGGCGCCCACCACCACAACGGCCGTGATCGCCAATGCGTACAGCAAGCCCACCAATGGGCGCTTGCGCTTAGTGCCCGTACGACGTTTCAATGCTCGTGAAGCCACAGTACCTCCCTAGAGAATCTACAGCCCTCAATTCTAACAAATGCAGCCAAGCCATGCTTAAGGCAGCCAAAATGCAAGAAATGGGCACACGGACAATGTGGAAGGCGGCGCTGCGCCCAGGCTTCGGCTGCGCCGCGCGATGACCACGTTACGCGATGTGGAAGGCTGCGTCGACGCGCCCGATGCGGCGCGCGGCACAGCGCCCGCAACGAAAAAGGCGGGCCGAAGCCCGCCTTCAAAATCAGTATGTCGCAGAACCGAGAGCCTCGGCCCTTAAGCCTTGAAAGCCAAAGCCTCGCGGCTTCGGGCTTCCTGCGATCCCGGATTTTCTTACAGCCCCAGGCTTCCTGCGGCCTTGGGCTTTTGCCGGAGTCGAAAGCTTCTCGGCTCTAGGCCTCCTTGCGGCCTTCCACCAGCTTAACGTCGACAGCAAGCTTCACCTCAGCGGCAGCCAGCTGCTCACGCACAGCCTCGTGACCGGTGCCGCCAATGGTATTGCGGGCAGCCACGATGCTAGGCAGATCAAGAGCGCCGGTGATATCAGCCTCGAAGAGGTCGCACTCGGCCTTGAAGTCGTCCAGCGTCAGGTCGGACAGGTCGCAGCCGCGAACCTCGCAGGTATGCACCAGGTGACCCACCACCTCATGAGCCTTGCGGAAGGGCAGGCCCTTCTTTGCCAGGTAGTCAGCCACGTCGGTAGCGGCCAGATAGCCCTTAGAGGCAGCGGCCATCATGGCGTCCTCGTTCACCTTCATGGTAGACATCATGCCGCAAACACAGGTCAGGCAGTCATGCAGGGTCTTGGCGGCGTCCATAACGCCTTCCTTGTCCTCCTGCAGGTCCTTGTTGTAAGCCAAAGGCAGAGACTTCATGGTCACCAGCAGGGCAACCAGATCGCCCACCACGCGGCCGGTCTTGCCACGGGTCAGCTCGGCGAAGTCGGGGTTCTTCTTCTGAGGCATGATGGAAGAGCCCGTCGAGAAGGAGTCGGACAGGGTGATGTAGCCGAACTCGGAAGAGGACCACAGCACGATCTCCTCGCAGAGGCGGGACAGGTGCATCATGGCCACGGCGCAGGCATAGTCAAGATCGAGCAGGAAGTCGCGATCGGACACTGCATCCAGCGAGTTCAGGGTCACGCCGTCGAAGCCCAGCTCCTCAGCGGTAGCCAAGCGATCGAGGGGATAGGTGGTACCTGCCAGAGCCGCAGAGCCCAGAGGGCAGATGTTCGCAGCGGCACGAGCGTTCTCGAGGCGCGCGAAGTCGCGGGCGAACATCCAGTAGTAGGCCAGCATGTGATGGCTGAACAGCACGGGCTGGGCATGCTGCAGATGGGTGAAGCCGGGCAGGATCACGTCGAAGTTGTCCTTGGCCAGCTGCACCAGAACGCCGCGCAGATCGTTGATGCATTCCATAAGGTCATCGCAGAGGTAGCGAGCATACAGACGGCTGTCGGTAGCCACCTGGTCGTTACGGGAGCGACCGGTGTGCAGACGAGCGCCTGCATCGCCGATGTTCTGGGTGAGCACGGACTCGATGGACATGTGAATGTCCTCGTTGTTGATGTCGAACTCGAACTCCCCTGCCTCGATCTGAGCCTGAATGTCCTTCAGGCCAGCCACGATGGCCTGGGCATCATCCTGGGAGATGATGCCCTGGTTGGCGAGCATCTTGGCATGGGCGCAGGAACCAGCGATGTCCTGCTTGTACATGGCCTTGTCAACGGGAAGGGAGGCGCCGAATTCCTGGGTGAACTCGCTAACCCCCTCCTCGAAACGTCCGGACCAAAGTGCCATTCGCTGCTCCTTATCTTCCTACTCGGACAGACCCTGCTGACGACGGTTGGTTGCCCAAACCTTCACAGGCAGGTCGTAGCAGTCGATGAAGCCCTTAGCGGTGTTGCGGTCGAAGGTGTCGCCCTCGCCGTAGGTTGCCAGGGACTCGTCATACAGGGAGAAGGGGCTCTTCAGGCCGGTGACGTCGCAGTTGCCCTTGTAGAACTTCAGGCGAACGGTACCGGTGACGCAGGTCTGGGTGCTCTCCAGGAAGGCGTCGAAGGCGATCTTCAGAGGGCTGAACCACTGGCCGTTGTACACGGCAGTTGCCCAAGCCTGCTCGATGGTGGGCTTGTAGTGCAGAACCTCGCGCTCCAGGCACATGTACTCGAGAGCCTGGTGAGCCTTGATGATGGCCAGAGGTCCGGGGAGCTCATAGCACTCGCGGGACTTCACGCCGATGAGGCGGTTCTCGATCATATCCAGACGACCGAAGCCGTTGCGGCCAGCGATCTCGTTCATCTTCAGGATGGCCTCGTGATAGGTCATCTTCTCACCGTTTACTGCGCAGGGGATGCCGCCCTCGAACTCCAGCTCAACGATCTCAGGAGTGTCAGGTGCGTCCTCAGGGTTAACGGTGGAAGTCCAGATGTCGGCAGGGGGAAGGTTCCAAGGATCTTCCAGCACGCCGCACTCGATGGCACGACCCCACAGGTTGTCATCGATAGAATAAGGGGACTTCTTGGTGGCGGGAACCTCTACGCCGTGAGCAGCGGCCCAGTCCATCTCATCCTCGCGGGTGTACAGATCCCACTCGCGAACAGGAGCGATGATCTTGATGGTTGGGTCGAGAGCAGCGATGGAAGTCTCGAAGCGAACCTGGTCGTTGCCCTTGCCAGTGCAGCCGTGAGCGATGTACTTAGCGCCGGTCTCATGAGCGATGTCTACCAGATGCTTAGAGATGATGGGGCGGGACAGAGCGGAGAGCAGGGGGTACTTGTTCTCGTACTTGGCGTTTGCAGCCAGAGCCTTGGTGCAGTACTCGTTCACGAACTCCTCGCGCATGTCGACGATGCGGCACTCAACAGCGCCCACCTTCAGAGCGCGGTCGCGGATCTGCTCGAGACCCTGATGCTCCTGGCCCACCTCACCGACAACGGCGATAACGTCGAGGTCCTTCTCGTCCATGAGCCACTTAATGCATACAGAGGTGTCAAGACCACCGGAGTATGCAAGTACGCATTTATCCTTAGCCATAGTGCTGTCCTTTCCAAAAATCGGAGGGTTCGCTCCCCTGCCAGAACGTCTGCCTCCCGCTGATGAGAGGCCCGACCCCTGCAAGAAAGATCGCCCGCCGCTATCGGGGTTTCACCCCCGCTTGTACACGTTTATACGGCAAAAGAGCCAACTGGTACTTTACCGTGCTGACTCTTCTTGCGCCACCTTGGGCATTATAGTCCTCAATATGCACGAATATCAATCAAAATGCATATTTTTGGAAGAAAATTCAGTTTTAACGAATATTCCTACGCAATTAGCGAATTTAGCTTATCAGTGAGGTTCTGGGCGTGTTCCGGATCATCGGTGACGATCATGATGGTGTTGTCGCCAGCCACCGTTCCCAGGAGACCTTCGAACTTGCTGGTATCTAGTACCTCGGCCACAGCATTGGCGCTGCCAGACATGGTCTTCACCACCACGATGTTCATAGCGGCAACCGCCGAAGTCACCAGCTCATGGATAATCCGCTGAAAGCGCATGTCCTCGGGAAGCATGTAGCAGCTGCCAGCGGGCTTTTCCAACCGCAGCTCGGTGATATCGCGCGAGATGGTTGCCTGGGTGCAGTCATAGCCCAGCTCCCGCAACCTATCAGCCAGCTCTCGCTGGGTCCTAATGCTCTCGTTGCGCACCAAGGTGCGAATGGCGTCTCGTCGGTCATCAAGCTTCGACATGCATCCCCCTTCTTTCTCGTGGGCAGATAAAAAGGCGCCGCCTCCGCCAAAAGGCCAGCGCCCCACAAGAATACACTTACAGAAGTTCGGTCACGCCCTGAATCATGGCATCCACATCTGCGGTGGTGCAGATCAGAGGAGGCAAGAAGCGCAGGGTGTGAGCACCAGTGTAGTTCAGCACCAAACCCTTATCGAGGGCAGCCAGCACCAGGGCAGCAGCATCAACACTGTCGTCGAATTCCACTGCGCACATAAGGCCCAGACCGCGGACCTCGCTCACGTGAGGAAGCTCGGCAAGACGAGCACGCAGGTACTCACCGGTAGCGGTTACCTTCTCGGCGATGCCCTGAGCGGCAAGCTCGTTCAGCGTGGCGTTAGCAGCGGCGATAGCCAGGTTCGATCCGCCGAAGGTAGAGCCGTGAATGCCGGGCTCGAAGACCTTGGCCACCGAAGCGACCGCAGAGCAGGCGCCCATAGGGAAGCCGCCAGCGATGCCCTTGGCCATGGTTACGATATCAGGGGTGGTGCCCAGCACCTGGAAGGCGTAGGGAGCACCGCAGCGATAGATGCCGCACTGCACCTCGTCGCAGATGAGCAGGGCGCCATGAGCATGGGCCAGCTCAGCTGCGCGAGCCAGGTACTCAGGAGACAGAGGGTACACGCCGCACTCGCCCTGCACCGTCTCTACCAGGATGGCGGCGATGTCATCGTTCTCGGCGAAGGTTGCTTCCAGAGCCTCGATGTCGTTGGGCTGGGTGGCCAAGAAGCCGCCAGGCAGAGGCTGGAAGGCGGACTGCTTCACCGGCTGCTGAGTTGCGGCCAGGGTTGCCAGGGTACGGCCGTGGAAGCTGCGGTTCAGGCACACGATGTTCTGACCGCCGTGGCTGCACTGACGGGACCAATAGCGAGCCAGCTTAATGGCGCACTCGTTGGCCTCGGCGCCGGAGTTGGCGAAGAAGGTCTGCCAAGGCTCAGCCTCGGCATCCCCGCCGTTCAGCAGGTCAGAAAGGGTCTTGGCCAGCTCGCCACGACCCTCGATATAGTAGTAGTTGCTCACATGCATGAGCTTCTCGGCCTGCTCAGCGACAGCGTCGGTGACTGCCTTGGGGCTGTGACCCAGGCAGCACACGCCGATGCCGGAGAGAAAATCGAGGTACTCGTTGCCCTTGTCGTCTACCAGGTGCATGCCCGAACCGGACACGAATTCCACTGGCTTACGACCAAAGGTGTGCATGACGTAAGTTTCTTCTAGCTGCTTCTCTTCTTCAAAGCTCATGGCCCTATCCTTTCATCGCCACAGGCGTTTTCAACATTTATCAGGCACTTCCCTACCCAAAGCGTCGGCGCGCATTCGGCGTGATCCGATGCGCGCTCGCACCTACATGTTCTCTACCAGGCGGGAAGCCAGCAGACCCAGAGGAGCCATTTCCTCGCGAACCTGAGCGGTAGTGGTATAGATCACCGTGCCGCAACCAGAGGTGGTCAGAAGCTCCGTCAGGATAGAGTGAGGCTTGGCGCCGTTCACGATGTGTGCGCGAGGCACGCCGGAATCGAGGGCGCGGACGCAGCTCTCCAGCTTGGGAATCATGCCAGTACTTACCTGACCGGAGGCCAGCAGCTCCTTCACTTCCACCAGCTTCATCTGGGACACCAGGGAATCCTTGTCCTCGAAGTCCTGGTAGTAGCCATCGACGTCGGTGAGGAAGATGATCTTGTGAGCACCGATGGCGCTTGCCACCTCGGAAGCCACTACGTCAGCATTAATGTTGAAGGCCTGGCCGTCCTCTCCCACGCCCACCGAGGCGATGACGGGGATGTAGTCGGCGTTAATGAGGGACTGAATGTAGGCAGGGTTCACTTCAACCACGTTGCCTACGCGACCCAGCTCGGGATCCTTCACCTCGGCCAGAATGGTGTTGGCATCGGCGCCGCTTACGCCAACAGCCAGGTTGCCGTGGCGGTTCATGGCGCTGACCAGCTCCTCGTTCACCTTGCCGATGAGGGTCATCTTCACCACGTCCATGGCGTCCTCAGTGGTGACGCGATAGCCGTTCTTGAATTCGACCGGAATATCCCAAGCCTCAAAGTTCTTGTTGATCTCCTTGCCGCCGCCATGCACCAGAACCGGGTTCACGCCCATGATCTTCAGCATGACGATGTCGCTCATGACGGCATCTCGCAGCTTCTCGTCGACCATGGCAGCGCCGCCGTACTTAATGACGATGGTCTTGCCGGTGCAGGTCTTGATCCAGGGGAAGGCGTCTACCAGAACGCTGGCGGTGTACTCAGGTGCCTTCTGCCTGTCCTTCGCTAGTTTCATAAATCCCTATCTGCCTTTCGTGCAGTTCCCTAACCCAATGCGTTTTCAGTGGAAGAGCGCATGCGCGACGCTCCCGCAGATTGCAGCAGCCTCGCGTCACGCTCGCGGAATCGCCAAACGCGCTTCGGCTTGCGTCACGCGCTCGCGACGCTCCCCCTTCAGAACGTCCTAGGTTCGGTAATCGCCGTTGATGGTGATGTAGTCATGGGTGAAGTCGCACGTCCACATGGTGGTAGAGCACTCGCCGGCGTGCAGATTGCAATACAGCACGATCTCGTCGGCCTCGAAGCGGCGCAGAGCCTCGTCCTCGTCGAAGGCCACGCTCATGCCCTTGCGGCACACGGGCAGGCCCATGATGTCAATGTCCACATCCTCCTGTTTAAAGCTGGCGCCAGAACGACCCAGAGCACCGGCAATGCGGCCCCAATTGGCGTCATGGCCAGCTACCGCCGTCTTCACCAGCGGAGAGTTCGCCACGGTGCGGGCAGCCAGATCAGCATCCTCGTCAGATGCCGCGCCCTCAATCTGCACGGTCACCAGCTTGCTGGCGCCCTCGCCATCGGCGGCCATGATCTTTGCCAGAGTGACGCAGACGGTCTTCAGCACTTCCGCGAACTCAGCGTAGGCAGCAGATTCCACATCAGCGATGGAAGGAGCCCCAGGAGCAGCCTTGCCGCTTGCCATGAGCAAGCAGGTATCGTTGGTAGAGGTATCGCCGTCGACGGTGATCTTGTTGAAGCTCTCGTTCACGGCGGCAACCAGAGCGCTATGAGCAGCCTGAGGGGTCAGGGGTGCGTCGGTGGTGAGCACGGCGATCATGGTGGCCATGTTGGGCATAATCATGCCGGAGCCCTTGGACATACCGCCTACGGTGAAGGTGCAGCCCTCATAGCCGGGAGCAGCGCTCACGTAGCTGAAGGCCACCTCCTTAGAGACGGTGTCGGTGGTCATGATAGCCCGGGCGGCGTCGTTTCCGCCCTGCACCGAGACCTTCTCGTGCAGCACGGGAATTCCGGTCTCGAAGGGTTCCATAGGCAGGAACACGCCAATGACGCCGGTGCTGGCAATGAGCACATCCTCGGCTGCGCAGCCCACAACGTCCGCAGCGATCTGAGCGGTGCGAGCGGCATCTTCCAAACCGCGGGTACCGGTAGCAGCATTGGCAACGCCGGAGTTAATGACCACGGCGCGAGCAACACCCGCATTGCCAGAGCCCAGCTGGCTCTTAGAGAAGGTGACGCAAGGAGCGCAGAACACGTTCTGGGTGAAGACGCCAGCAGCGGTGCAGAGCTCGTCGGCCTCTACCATGGCCAGGTCGAAGCGGTTGGGATCCTTGCGGAAGCCCGCGTGAATGCCGCCAGCCTTAAAGCCCTTGGCTGCGGTAACGCCGCCACCTTCGATGTTCGTCATGTTCACAGTCATGATGAAATCATCTCCCTACTAATTACACGGCCATGCCCAAAAGGGGCAGACCCTGAGTCTGATTCAGTCCGAAAAGCACGTTGGCGCACTGCACGGCCTGGCCGGCTGCGCCCTTGCAAAGGTTGTCGATGGCGCCAAGGGCCACCACGCAGTTGGTGGTCTCGTGGTACACCACGGATACGTGAGCTCGCACGGTGCCTACCACCGAAGAGGTCTTGGCCAGGGTTCCCTGAGGAAGCACCTGCACGCAAGGCTGACCAGCGTAGAAGTCCTCGTACATGCTCTGCAGCCACTCGGCGCTTACCTTGGCGTCAGGAGAGAGCTGCATGGTCACGGTGGAAAGGAGGCCACGGGACAGAGGAGCCAGATGAGGGGTGAACAGCACGCGACCGGGAGCATCGAGGATCTGCTCGATCTCAGGGGTATGTCGGTGCTTGCCCACGCCATAGGCCTCGGCGTTCTCGTTGGCGGAGCAGAAGTGGGTACGGGCCGAAGGCTTCTTGCCAGCGCCGGTGACGCCGGAGATGGCATCGACCACCACGACGCCCTGGGTGAGGCCCGTCCTCATGAGGGGAGCTGCTGCCAAAGACGTTGCCGTGGGATAGCAGCCTGCGCAGGCCACCAGCACGGCCTCCCCCGCCTGATGCTTGGCAGCGGCTTGCGCCAGCTCCTCGCCGAAGAGCTCGGGCAGGCCGAAGGCACGGGTTGCCAACAGCTCAGGAGAGGTGTGGGGAACCTGGTACCACTGCTCGTACACCGCAGGGTCTGCCAGGCGATAGTCGGCAGACAGGTCGACCACCGTCACGCCCGCTGCCAGAAGCTTTGGGGTGTACTTCAGGGATACGGTATGGGGTACGGCCAAGAACACCACATCGCACTCGGTGAGGGCAGGGTCGTCATGACCGGTGAAGGCGGGGACATCGGCACCGAAGAAGGCGGGATAGGTGTCCTGCAGAGGGGAACCTGCCTCGGAATCAGAGGTGATGACGGAAAGAGTGAAATCCGGGTGGTTTGCCAGCAGGCGCACCAGCTCTACTCCTGCGTATCCCGCTGCTCCCATTACGCCGGCTTTGTATGCCATGATCTCATCCTCTCACGCTCACGTTTCGCCCGTTCAGACCCCAGCAATCACGGAACAGCCTCGGTTCCTCGGAGCCTTTCGGGCTTTTCACGCTCTAAAACGAATAGAAATGCCTTAAAAACTTGCTTTAGTTTAGTATTCAGTACGAAATATTCAAGATTAATGAATATTTTTTGGCAAAATATTTTCCAATGG
>JAQXVU010000046.1 GCA_029225085.1 Eggerthellales bacterium
ATGGCAGGTATGATCGCTGGCTGCATCACCGTTACCGGCCTGGCCTCTACCCTGATTAACGTCATCGTTATGGCTGCTGGCGACATGATCATCATCGGTCTGATCCTCACCATGCTGTGCTGCATCGTTCTGGGCATGGGCGTTCCTACCACCGCCAACTACTGCATCATGGCTGCCACCTGCGCACCTATCCTCATGCAGCTTGGCATCCCCATGATCTGCGCTCACTTCTTCGTGTTCTACTTCGGCATCCTGGCAGACATTACCCCACCTGTCGCTCTGGCGGCATTCGCGGGTTCCGCTATCGCCAAGTCCCGTCCTATGAAGACCGCTCTGAACGCTTCGAAGATCGCCATCGCGGCCTATATCGTGCCCTTCATCTTTGCCTTCTTCCCCGAGCTTATCGGTGCGGTTGACATCGCCATGCCTCTGCTGGTGCTGAACGTGGTCATGGCAATGGGCGGTCTGTTCATCGTGGCTGCTGGCCTGAACGGCTATCTGATGGGTCGCATCAACCCCTTGCTGCGTGTCGTTGCCGTCATCGGTGGCGTTCTGTTCATGCTGCCTCTGTCCGCTTCCCCAAGCCTTATGGCTGTTGCGGGCAACGTCATCGGCATCGCCTCCCTGGTGGTGCTGGTGGTCGTGCAGAAGATTGCCCATCGCAACGATAAGGCCCTGAAGGACGCTGAGGCTCCTAAGGAGCTCGACTCCGCTGAGTAAGCATTCGTTTTACCGGGCTGTGGTTTCGCTTGCAGCCCGGTTTCCCGATGGGGGCGCTGCGCTCCCAGGAAAGGAAGGGTACTTCCATGAACGAGAAGAAGACCGTTTGGGTTACCGGCGCTGCCGGATTCGTAGGCGGCGAGATTGCCCGTCGCATCGCCGACTATGGCTATAACGTGGTGGGAACCGACACCGAGGTCAGCGTCTGCGACGATGAGGGTCTGCAGGCATTCGCCAACGAGCTGCATCCCGACATTGTCATTAACGCAGCGGGTATCCCTCGCTTCGCCACGGGCCTGAGCAACCGCATCAAGGCCTACGAAGTGAACGCTTTGGGCGCTAAGAACGTAGCGGTGGCCGCCAATCAGGTGGGTGCCTTCCTGGTGCAGATTTCTACCGACGACGTGTTCCCTCCTCGCATGGCCGAGGCCGCCAACGAGTTCGATTCCCCTCATCCCGAGACGCCTTACGGCAAGTCGAAGCGCGCTGGTGAGGTCATGGTGCGGGACATCATGCCCGACCGCTCCCTTATCGTGCGTTCCTCCTGGCTGTACGGCACCACGGGCGGCATGGTGAAGCATTCCCTCGATGCCGCGAAGGCCGGCGATAAGGTGAAGATGCGCACGGATCAGATCTCTTCCCCTACTTCCATCTCTACCTATGTGAGCTTCCTCGAGAAGGCCATCGCCAAGGAGGCCTCGGGCACGCTGCATATTGTGGGCTCCGGCACCTGCAGCCGTTACGAGTTCGCCAGCAAGGTGCTTGAGCTCTGCGGCTACGATCCTCAGGCCGTTCTCGTTCCTTCGGCTGACCTGGTCACTGCCGAGCAAGTTCTGCTCGAGAGCCTCATGCTCGAGATGTTCGGCGCTGAGCTTCCCGCTTGGGAAAAGGATTTGGAATCCTTCCTTGTCGCGGAGGGCCTCGCAAAGTAGGATTGCCCTAACCGTTTTTTTGACGATAAGGGGGTATCTGTATGAAGCTGCTGGAAGAGCGAATCAGGCGCGATGGCGTGGTGAAGGAGGAAGGTGTTCTGAAGGTTGGTTCGTTTTTGAACCACCAGATGGACATCGAGCTCCTTGATGCCATGGGCGCAGAGTTCAAGCGGCTCTTCGCAGATGCCCCCATTAATAAGATTCTCACTATCGAGACCTCGGGCATCGGCATTGCCTGTATGGCTGCCCGTCACTTCGACAACTGTCCGGTTGTCTTCGCCAAGAAGGCGAAATCTATTAACCTCACTGGTGACCAGTACGTCACCAAGGTGCAGTCCTTCACCCATGGCAAGGTTTTCGACGTCATCGTCGAGAAGCGCCTCATCGGTCCCGAGGACCACGTGCTGCTCATCGACGACTTCATGGCTATGGGCGCTGCTATGAATGGCCTGCTCGATCTGGTTGGCAGCGCTGGTGCCACAGTAGAGGGCATTGGCATCGCCATCGAAAAGGGCTTTCAGCCTGGCGGCGACAGCCTGCGTCAGCGTGGCTATCGCGTTGAATCCTTGGCCATCGTAGAATCTATGGACGCTCAGACCGGCGCCATCACCTTCCGCCAGCTGTAGGGGAGCAGCGTGAAAGAGCTTACTCAGGAGGATCTGCGTAGCCTCGATGGGGACATCCCCCTGGTAAAGGGCATCCCCTACGGCTTGCAGCACATTCTCGCCATGTTCGTGGCCAACCTTGCCCCTGTGGCCATCGTGGGCAGTGCAGCGGGTCTGTCCGATTTCTCTATGTCTTTCGTTATTCAGAGCGCATTGCTCATCGCGGGTATCGGCACTCTGATTCAGCTGTTCCCGGTATGGAAGGTTGGCTCTGGCCTTCCCGTCGTCATGGGCGTCAGCTTCACCTTCGTCACCGTTGCCTGCGGCATTGCTGCGACCTATGGTTATGGCGCCGTTATCGGTGCGGTCATGATTGGTGGCGTCATCGAAGGCATCTTGGGCTTGCTGGCTCGGTATTGGCGTTGGCTCATCGCCCCTGTGGTGGCGGGCTGCGTTGTTACCGCCATCGGATTTTCCCTGCTCAGCGTTGGTGCCACCTCCTTCGGCGGCGGCGATGCCTCTGCGGAGGATTTCGGTTCCGCACTGAACCTTTCCTTGGGCTGCGTGTCCTTGCTGGGCTGCCTGCTCTTCCAGATCTTTGCCAAGGGCGTGTACAAGCAGCTATCCGTGCTCTTCGGCCTTATCGTGGGCTATATCGTTGCCGTTGCTCTGGGTGTGGTAGATTTCTCCGCGTTCGAAGGCATGCAGCTCTTCGCCTTGCCAGCCCTTGCTTTCACGGTAGAGGAGTTCACCCCGGTCTTCGAGCCTAACGCCATCCTGGCTATGACCCTGATTTTCCTGGTGTCTGCCGCTGAGACCATCGGTGATACCACGGCTCTTTCGAATGCGGCCTTTAAGCGTCAGCCTACGGAGCGCGAGCTCTCCGGCTCTATTGCTGCCGACGGTTTCTGC
>JAQXVU010000047.1 GCA_029225085.1 Eggerthellales bacterium
GTTGGCGTTGGGTTCACCTGGGCCTTGGTCACGTAGCGGCTGGTGCCGTCGCCCTTGTCGTGCACGGCGAAATTCCATGTCCAGCAGAAGTACTTGAAGCCCGGCAGGTTCATGTAGATGGAATCCTTCACCACCGGCTCCTTGCGAGAGTCGGACACGGTGCTCATCTGATGGGTCTCCTCGTCGACACCGGTGACGATAGATCCCACGCCCCAAGGTGGCTGATGGTAGAAGAGGAAGTCGCCCTCCTTGCGCTCCTGCCACTCGGGATGAATGGTGTAGTGGTTGTGGATGTCGAAAGTGCACAGGCGCTCGAGGTGCTCGAAGCTGTACCAGCCCGCGCGGTCGATGCCGCACTGCTTAATGTGCTGCCACACCAGGTCCGCGGGAGCGTTGATGTCGATAGCACAACCGCCGCCGTCGAAAAAGGGCTCCTCATCCTTGTTGATGTAGTCGTCTCCCAGGATAGGCGTGTTGCGATCCTCGTCCGTCAGCTTGTAGCGACGCGCATACGCGGTGCAGCCCGCCAGAGCGACAGCGCCAGCTGCAGCCAATCCGCCAATGATGCTCTTAGTCTTCATGGTGGCTCCTTTCGGTGGTCAGGATGGTTTTCCTGTCGTCAGACGACCCCGCGTCGTCGGGAAGGCCCTTTCTATCGTTGGGCCAGCTCTCCCTGTCGCTGGGGTGTCCCCTCCTGTCGTTGGGATGCCACCATGGTGCTCTTTTGGCTGGTCAGAAGGCCATACCACTGGGGGTAGCATCTTTTCGCAACCACCCATATCCCAGATTATGTGGAAGAATTCGCTCTGGAAGACGGGCAGAATGGGCCGCCCCAAAATACGTGATCGCTATAGGTGCGAGTACCTGTTGAGCCGCGAAAGAGCACCCATCCACCATGGAAAGCAGCTTTGCAAACGCAGAATACACGTCGGGCGATGCGCATCGCATCGCCCGACGAACCACTACATATATATTAGTAAGGAACCCTATTCCACAACACCTAGGGGCTGAAGGTCTTGGCGCCTGCCCTATATGGCTGCAAGCCCGCCTTCCACAGCTAACGCGAAAAAACGTAACGAAGGCGAAGTCGGTGCGTGAGTGCGCCGAGAGCTAAGCCTTAGCGCAGGAACATGCGGATGAGCTTCTCCTTGAAGCTGCTGTAGGGCTGATAGCGCATGGGGAGGTCTATCCAGTTGTGCTTCCTCAGAACGCTCTTCTCGTGGCTGAAGGTGCGGAAGCTGCGGATGCCGTGATAGCTGCCCATGCCGGAGTTGCCCACTCCGCCGAAGCCCATCTTGCTGGTGGCGATGTGCACGATGGTGTCGTTGATGCAGCCGCCGCCGAAGGGCACGTAGCGCATAAAGCGCTCCTGGGTGGCCTTGCTATTGCTGAACAGGTACAGGGCCAGGGGCTTCTCGCGCTCCTTGATGAACGCCTCGGCCTCCGCCAGGTCGCGAACCTTCAGGATGGGACATAGGGGACCGAAGATCTCCTCGCCCATCACGGCGTCATCGGCAGTGACGCCGGTCATGATCACCGGAGCAATCTGCAGGGTCTCGGGGTTGCCGAAAGCCAGGGAGCCATCAGCGGTGAAGCCGGCCTCGGCGGAGAGGACCACCTTTGCAGGGTCGATGAGCCCCATGACGCGCTGGTAATGCTTCTCGTTCACGATCTTGCCGTAGTTAGGATTGTCGAAGGCGTTGCTGCCGTACATGGCCACCGTGGCCGCCTTCAGTTCAGCCACGAACTGGTCGTGCACGCTCTCCTCTACCAGGACGTAGTCGGGGGCGATGCAGGTCTGGCCCACGTTCAGCCACTTGCCAAAGGCCAAGCGCTGAGCCGCCAGCTTCAGGTTGGCGTCGGCCGCGATGACGCAGGGGCTCTTGCCGCCCAGCTCCAGGCTCACGGGAGTCAGATAGCGACTGGCTTTTTCCATCACCATCTTGCCTACGGTTGGGCTGCCGGTGAAGAAGATGTAGTCCCAACGGGCCTCGAGCAGGGCCGTGTTCTCGGCGCGACCGCCCAGCACGCACTGCACATGGCCGGGCTCGAAGACCTGAGCGATGATATCGGCCATGACCTGGGACGTTGCGGGGCTATAGGCACTGGGCTTCACCACGCAGCAGTTGCCGGCGGCGATGGCGCCAGCCAGGGGTTCCATGGTGAGCATGAAGGGGTAGTTCCAGGGGCTCATGATGAGCACCTGACCGTAGGGCTCGGGAACCGTGCGGTAGCTGCTGTGGAAGTTGGCCAGATCGGGTACGTAGCGAGTGCCCTTCGACCACTTCTTGGCGTTCTTGATCTGACAGGAGAGCTCGGCGAGGGTCATGCCCACTTCGCACATGTAGGACTCGAAGGGGCTCTTGCCCAGGTCTGCCTGAAGGGCGGCGTTGATCTTGTCCTCGTTGGCCTTGATGGTCTCCTTTAGCTCCCGCAGCTTGTTCACGCGGAACTGCACGTTCATGGTCTTGCCCGTAGCGAAATACTCCCGCTGCTGGGCGACGATCTGCTGAATCTGCTCTTCAGTTGCCATTGCTCTCTCCTGATAGTGGTGGCGGTAAGCGAAGGCTTACCGCGGATATAGTAAGCGCGAGCGCTTCGCGCGCCTGCATTTTGGCGCGCTTATGAGCCCGCGCGTCTGCGCTCTAGCTCACTTGCACTTTGCACGCCTGCGCCTTGGCGCGCGTGCACCCTAAAGCTCGCTCGAACCAACACGCGCGAGCTTCGGCGCGCCTTCGAAACTCGAAGGCGCTTCCATAGCTTAACGCCAGACCTGCTCCTGCTCATCGGTAACGTTCACGCGCCAGGTGTCATTCTCGCCGGGACGATGCTGCACGCGGTGGTAGATCTCCTGCAGCTCCGTTGTGTTCATGAGCTTGGGCACGGGGTACAGAGGGTTGCTCTCTACCGCGGCCTTCTTCGCCATTGCGGGGATATCCTCATCGCGAATCTCGTCGAAATAGCTGGGGATGCCCATGTAGGCGTTCAGCCACTTAAACCACTCGATGAACAGGTGGCAAGACTCCGCATCAGAGGTGCCAGCCGCAGCGATTCCCGCATGACGAGCCAGCTTGCCCAGACGCTTCTGGCAGGACTCGCCGTACATCTCGAGCACATAGGGGCAGATCACGGCGTTAGCCAAGCCATGGGCAATGCCGTACTGGCCACCCAGGGAGTGCGCCACGCCATGCACGTAGCCCACGTAGCTCTTAGAAAATGCCAGGCCCGCCTTGTTGGAGGCCATGAGCATCTTGGTGCGAGCCTCGGCGTCCTCACCGTTGTCGTAGGCGCGGGTGAGGTATCGGCGGATGAGGCTTACGGCCTGCTCAGCTGCAGTGCGCGTCTCGGCAGTGGTGCTGCGACCGATGTAGGCCTCGGTGGCGTGCACCAGGGCATCCATGCCGGTAGTCGCCGTAATGAAGCGAGGCAGACCGGTGGTCACGCGATAGTCGAGCACCGCATAGCTGGGGATGAGAAAGAAGTCGTTGATGGGGTACTTGTAGTGGGTCTCGTCATCGGTGATGACGGCAGCCAAGGTGGTCTCGGAGCCCGTGCCCGCCGTAGTGGGGACAGCCACCAGCAGAGGGATCTTGTGCATGACCCGCAGGATGCCGCGCATCTTCTTCACCGGCTTGTTGGGGCGTGCGATGCGAGCGCCCATGACCTTGGCGCAATCCATAGCGGAGCCGCCGCCGAAAGCGATGATGCAGTCAGCACCAACTTCCAGATAGAGCGCACGGGCTTCTTCCACATTAGAAATAGTGGGGTTGGGAACGGTCTCGTCATACACGGAGTAGGCAAGGCCGCGGGCGGACAGGGCGCCCTTCAGTTCATTGATGAGTCCCAGCTTATGAATGGTTTTGTCCGTCACGATGAAAGGATGCTTGTAGCCCTGGTCAGCCAGCATCTGGGCGGCTTCGTTCACCGTGGTGAGGACCTTGGGGTCGCGGTACGGGAGAACGGGCAATGCCAAGCGGAACACCGTTTGGTAGGTTCGGCAAAACGCTGCCTGCAATGGGTTCATGAGGGCTCCTTGGTTTGTATGTCGGTTGCCCGGAATCGGTTCAGGAGTTTGCGCATGAGTCAGTGCGTGGGTCGGTGCATGACTCGGTGCGCAGGTCGGTGCATGACTTGATGCACAAGTCGACACATGAGTCGGCGTACGAGTCGATGCGTAGGTCGGCGTACGACTCGGTGCGTAGGTCGGTGTATGACTTGATGCTTGAGGCTGGCTCGGAAAGCCGGTTCGGCATGCGAGTCAGCGCACGAATCGGCGAGCAATGGGCTCGGAAACCAGTTCGTGCACAAACTGAACCAATAGGGGCACAAAGCGCACTAACTTTACGCTACTTCCCTCGAGGTTCCTAGATGGTTCACAAAGTTTTCTCTCTGGTTCATGCAAATTTGCGATGGGTATTGGGAGTGGGAGAAGACAATGACCGCTGCAGGGGTCAGTGAGACGTGGGGGCGGAAGAACTGGGGCATGTGGCGGAACTAGCGGAGAGCGAAAAGGCCGGGCATAGGGCGGAGATGGCGGGGAGGGTGCGATCGCGGGGCCAGCGGAGGCGAAAGGACGAGGGCATGGGACGGAGATGACGCGATCGCGGGGCCAGCGGAGGCGAAAGGACGAGGGCTGTGGCTAGAAATCCGCTAAATGGCACGAGAGTGGCTAGAACCCCGCTAAATGGCACGGCGAACAGGGGAAATCGGGCTTGTTTGGCGACTTTCCCACTAAATGCCAATCATCGTGAGAGAAAGAGAAAATAGTTAAGAATTAGTCTTAAGAAATATACACAGAATATATCGTCTGACCATCATTTACCTTCTCCATCCCGGCTCCGATAATCCATTTAGCGGGAAAGTTGCCGAGTTGCCCTCGAGGCAAGATGATCGAGTGCGCATTTATCAGAGAACTCGCCACGAAACCGCAGATTCGAACTTCCGACTGCGCATTTAGTGAAGTTCCAGCCACCCGGGCTCGCTTCGCCTCCCCGAGGCTCGAGCCGTCCGTGTCCGATCGAGCCATGCACCCCAAGAGACATCGCTGTTCACGGTTCGCTTGCGAGCACTTGCGCGCAAGCGCCGTACAAGACCACCAACCTCAGCGCGCAGCGCCGTCTAAGACCACAAATCTCAGCGCGCAAGCGCCATACAAAACCACCAACCTCAGCGCGCAGCGCAATCTAAGACCACCAACTTGGCCGAAGGCAAAAAAAATAAGCTCCCTGGAGGGGGAGCTTAGTGAAATCAAATGGTGGTCAGGGGGGGACTTGAACCCTCGGCACTCGGATTTTCAGTCCGATGCTCTACCAACTGAGCTACCTGACCACAGGTTGCGTCTTCGGTGACGAAAACAATCGATAGTTTACCAGCGCTGAGCAACTCGTCAAGTAGTTTCTTTGCTTGAACCCAGAAATTCTTTCGTCCGAGCCCGATTTGGCCGAGTCCACCGCACATCGAACCCTGCAGAAGCCCGGCGGCCGGCAGGCCACCGGAGTGGCAACTCGGCACTCAGAAGCCCGGCACGGCCGACAGGCCATCAGATCAGCAACCCGACAGGCCGCAAAATCAGCGAACGACCCAGTCCCACCTACTACGCGCACCGCGCCTGGCGGATTCCGCCAGCCAGCAGCAACCCGACATCCCGCCGCCCAGCAACCCAAAACGGCCGACAGGCCGCTTCCACAAAGCAAAAAGCAAGTTATGAATCAGCGCGGCATTATGCAACATCCGCTCATATAACCTTGTCTCACTGTCTTGTCACCTGTCATGTGCAGTGGGATACTCTGTCCAATTGTTTTCGTGAAAGGGATCACATGAACTACCGTGAAGAAATAGAGCGGCTCAAGAAGGAGCAGGACGCAGTAATCCTGGCTCACTTCTACGTCGACGACGATGTGCAGGACATCGCCGACTACATTGGAGACTCCTTCTTCCTGGCGAAGAAGGCAGCCGAGCTTGAATGCGAGACCATCGTGTTCTGCGGCGTTGAATTCATGGGCGAAAGCGCAAAGCTCCTGAACCCAGAGAAGCGGGTGCTTATGCCAGAGCCCGATGCGGGCTGCCCCATGGCCAACATGATCTACAAGGAGGTCATCGACAAGGCCCGCGCCGAGTACGACGACCTGGCCGTTGTGTGCTACGTGAACTCCACCGCCGAGGCCAAGAGCTGGTCCGACGTGTGCGTCACCTCCTCTAACGCCCTGAAGATCGTTTCTAACCTGCCTCAGAAGAACATCCTGTTCATCCCCGATGTGCATCTGGGAACCTGGCTGTCCCAGCAGCTCCCCGACAAGCACTTCATCTTCAACGACGGCTTCTGCCCCATCCATGAGTCTATGGACGTGCAGCAGATCCGCGACCTTAAAGCCGAGCACCCCAACGCCAAAGTCCTGGTGCACCCCGAGTGCCCCCAGTGGATCCGCGACGAGGCCGACTACATCGGCGCCACTTCGGGCATCATTTCCCAAGCGGTGGAAGGTGACGCTGACGAGTACATCATCGGCACTGTCGTGGGCGTGAAGCACGAGATTGAAAAGCGCCTGGGCTACCTGGGCAAAGACCCCGCCGACTGCCCCAAGAAGTTCTACTTCCCCAAGACCACTCCGGTATGCGTAAACATGCGCAAGATCACCGTCGAGAAGACCTATAACTGCCTGGTCACCGGCGCAGGCGAGGTGCAGCTGAACCCCGAGACCGAGGACGCCGCCCGCCTGACCCTGACCCGCATGTTGGAATACGCCGCAAAGTAGGTGGAAGATCATGAGCAAGGACATGGCTTCACCCGCAACGTTAGCTTCCACCTCTTCAGACATGGCCTGTGACGTGGTTATCGCAGGTTGCGGCGCCAGCGGCCTGTACACCGCGCTAAACCTTCCCGAGACTCTGAACGTCATCATGCTCAGCAAGGAATCTCTGGAAGAATGCGACAGTATGCTGGCCCAGGGCGGCATCTGCGTACTGCACGACCCTGACGACTACGACGCCTTCTACGAGGACACCATGCGGGCCGGCCACTACGAGAACCGCCCCGAGAGCGTGGACATCATGATTAGGTCTAGCCGCCAGGTCATCGACGACCTCATCGGCTACGGCGTCCGCTTCGCCACCGACGAGGACGGCGAGCTCCTGTACACCCGGGAGGCCGCCCATTCTCGTCCCCGCATCTGCTATCACGCTGACGTCACCGGCAAGGAGATCACCACGAAGCTTCTTGCCGCCGTACAGCGCCTGCCCAACGTGACCATCCTCGAGAACACCGCCATGACTGACATTCTGGAAGAGGACGGACGCTGCTGCGGCATCATCGCCACCAGGGGAAACGACGCAACCGCGGCCACTGACAACGCTGACGGAGCCGCAACCGTCGCTAGCGACAACGCTAACGGAGCCGCCCCTTCCAACGCCGCAGACGGAGCAACCGCAAGCGACGCAACTTTTGCCATTCGCGCACCCTACACCGTCATGGCAACCGGCGGCATCGGCGGCCTGTACGACCACAGCACCAACTACCCCTGCCTCACCGGCGACGCTTGCCGCATCGCCCGCGAGCACGGCATCGAGCTCGAGCACATGGACTACGTGCAGATTCACCCCACCAGCCTGTACACCGGCAAGCCCGGTCGGGCCTTCCTCATCTCCGAAAGCTGCCGCGGCGAGGGTGCCATCCTCATCGACAAGGACGGCAGCCGCTTCACCGACGAGCTGCAGCCTCGCGATGTGGTGACCAAGGCCATTCAGGCTCAGATGCAGAAGGAGGGCACCGACCACGTGCGCCTCTCCTTCGAGAACGTGCCCAAAGAGGACATCATCACCCACTTCCCCAACATCTATAAGAAGTGTCTGGAAGAAGGCTACGATATCACCAAGGAGCCCATCCCCGTTTGCCCAGCTCAGCACTACTTTATGGGCGGCGTTCACGTAGATGAGGACTCCCAAACCACCCTGCCCCACCTGTATGCCGTCGGCGAAACCAGCTGCAACGGCGTACACGGCGCTAATCGCCTGGCATCGAACAGCCTGCTCGAGAGCCTGGTGTTCGGCAAGCGCGCGGCAGGATGCATCGCCGAGGCACTTTCGGCGTAACGGAAAGGACCAACATGGATTACGCAGCTTTGCACCTCATGGCAGACGACCACATTAAGGCCGCCCTGCAAGAGGACATGAACCAGGGCGACATCAGCACCGCTGCCGTCATGCCCCACCCCCAGGCCGGCGACGTGCAGCTCATCTGCAAGCAGGACGGCGTCATCGCGGGCTTGCAGATTTTTCAGCGGGTGTTCACCATTCTTGACCCCGCAACCTCCTTCCAAATGAATGTGGAAGACGGCGACGAGGTAACCGCCGGCCAACTTCTTGGCACCATCACCGGCGACGTCCGCGTGTTGCTCTCCGGCGAGCGCACCGCTCTGAACTACCTGCAGCGCATGAGCGGCATCGCCACCTACACCCGTCGCGTCGCCAAGGCGCTAGAAGGCTCCGGCACCACGCTGGTAGACACCCGTAAGACCACCCCCGGCATGCGCCTCTTCGAGAAGGAGGCCGTGCGCATCGGCGGCGGCGTGAACCATCGCTACAACCTGTCCGATGGCGTCATGCTGAAGGACAACCACATCGCCGCAGCTGGCGGCATCACCCCTGCCGTGGCCGCCGCAAAGAAGGTCGCTCCCTTCGTGCGCAAGATCGAGGTGGAGTGCGAGACCCTCGACATGGTTAAGGAAGCAGTGGAAGCTGGCGCTGACATCATCATGCTCGACAACATGACCCACGACCAGATGAAGGAGGCCGTGGCCCTCATCGCCGGCCGCGCCGAAACCGAATGCTCTGGCAACATCACCGCCGAGAACGCCGCGTCCATCGCCGATGTGGGCGTCGACTTCGTTTCGAGCGGTGCGCTGACCCACTCCGCTGGCATCCTCGACCTGTCCCTGAAGAACCTGAGGGTCCTGTAATGAAGGACGAGGCAATGACCGGAGACGAGCGCCGCGACGCGATCCTGCGCTTCCTGTGGGATTCAACCAAGCCGCAGTCGGGCGGAAGTCTCGGTCGTCAGTTCAAGGTGAGCCGCCAGGTTATCGTGCAGGATATCGCCCTGTTGCGCTCTCAGGGTGCCCCCATAGTTTCCACCAATAGGGGATACCTGATAGAACGCCAGGTAAACAAGGCAATTCGCCTCTTCAAGTGCCACCACACACTCGACCAAACCCAGGAAGAGCTGAACCTTATGGTCGATATAGGGGGTACCGTAGAGGACGTCCTAGTGAACCATCGCGCCTACGGCAAGATGTCCGCACCTTTGGGCATCAAAAATCGTCGCGACGTGAGCAAGTTCATCGCCGACATAGAGTCCGGCGCTTCCACCCCGCTCATGAACATCACCAGCGGCTATCACTTCCACCACGTCTCCGCAGAATCCGAGGAGATCCTCGACGAAATCGAGGACGCCCTGCGACAGAGGGGCTTCCTGGTGCCCCTGTCTGACTACGAGGTGCAGAACTTCCGCGAGCTCTCCTCCGTTGCGCCCATCCCGGAAGATCCGGAAGCTACCGCTTGTTCTGACTCTTCGAGCATAAGTGAGGCAAGCCACGCTGGGACCGATTCGCTACCCACCCACGGTGAAGTCGATTCTTCGGGAGACCGATCATGAGCGCGCCCTCCGCACCTGCGCCAAGCAACCCATCCGGGTGCCCTGATCTCAATGTTTCAACTGGCGATGCTAAAACGGCCGCATCCTCCGCACCTGCGTCAAGCAACTCCTCCAGGTGCCCGGATTTCAGCGTTTCAACTGGCGCGGCTAAAACGGCCGCGCCCTCATTCGATGCCTTCGTAAAGACCATCGCCATCCTGCGCAGTCCCGAGGGTTGTCCCTGGGATCGCCAGCAGACCCATGCCTCCATCAGCAAGAACATGATCGAGGAAGCCTACGAGGCCACGGCAGCCATCGAGTCTGGCGACCCCGAGCATCTGAAGGAGGAGCTCGGCGACGTGCTGCTGCAGGTAGTGCTGCAGAGCCAGATCGCTGCCGATGCCGGGGAATTTACCATCGAGGACGTCTGCGCCACGGTGAACGAAAAGATGATTCGCCGCCATCCCCACATCTTCGGCGACGCCACTGCCGAAACGCCTGAGGAGGTTGCGGCCATTTGGGACCAGGTGAAGCTGCAAGAGACTGAGCACCCCTCCGGCTCTCCCAACCCTTCCACATCTGCCGTTGCGACAGCCGAAGCAGCGGGCGGTCCTTCCACATCTGCCGTTGCGACAGCCGAAGCCAAGCGCGACCAAACCGGCGCATCAGCCGACGTCCCCTCCCTGCTGAGCTCCGTACCAACCGGCATGCCCGCCCTCATGCAAGCCCAGAAGATCTCGCGCAAAGCGGTGTCCGCCGGCTTCGAGTGGCCCTCCATCGACGACGTGTGGGCCAAGGTGTACGAGGAGATTAACGAGCTGAAGGAAGCCAGCACCGAGGAAGCTCCCCTAGAGTTCGGCGACGTCCTGTTCGCCCTGGTGAACGTGGGGCGCAAAATGGGCATCGATGCCGAGAGCGCGCTGAGAGCCTCCTGCAACAAGTTTCGCAACCGCTGGTCTTTTATGGAAGGAGCCGCCTGGGCCCAGGGACGTCAGCTGCAAGACCTGACCGTCGACGAGCTGCAGGAACTTTGGCAATCCGCCAAGAGCCGCGAGAGCCATGGGAGCGCCGAGGGCTAGAATCCCGATATATGCGCAGTGGAACGCGTCGTTTTCGACTTTTCTGGCGAGTTTCTCGCTATATGACACAAGCCCCACCTTCGCCCGGCCAAAGAGGCTCAGCCAGAGCGGCCCTCATCGTATAAAACAGAAAGATTCTCCACAGTTCGCACTGAACTGTGGAGAATCTTTTACTTACGTCTTATTAAAGCTGATCCGAAGACTTTCACAGCGCGAATCGAGTGCGCATTTATCGGAAAACTCGCCAGCGGGTCCCTTTCCAAACAGGGGTGAATGTACATTTACCGGGAAACTCGCCAGCGGGCCCCTCCTTAAGCGGAGCCGAATGTACATTTACCAGAAAACTCGCCACCCGGTGTCATATAACGACATTCTCGCCACCCAGCGCTCGATCATCCAGCGCTGGGTCGTCACCCGGTTTCTAGCCAGTCCTACTCCCAGGCGCTGCGACCCTTGGCAGCCTTGACGCCGATGTCGGTGCGCATCTGCTTGCCCTCGAACTGAATGAGGTCGCACGCACGATAGGCCTGAGCGCGAGCCTCGTCGAAGGAATCGGCCAGAGCCACCACGTTCAGCACGCGACCACCGGAAGTCACCAGCTCGCCAGCCTCGTTAATCTTAGTGCCAGCGTGGAAGACCTTCACGCCCGCCAGCTCCTCGGCCTCGGAAATGCCGGTGATGACCTTGCCCTTCTCATAGGAGCCAGGGTAACCAGCAGATGCCAGCACCACGCAGGCAGCCCACTTCTCAGACCAGGACACATGCACGTCCTCGGGACGGCCCTGAGCAACGGCCACCATGATGTCTACCAGGTCGGCATCGAGGCGGGACAGCACGCACTGGGTCTCGGGATCACCGAAGCGAGCGTTGAACTCCACGATCTTGGGGCCCTGCTTGGTGAGCATGAAGCCGCCGTACAAGGTTCCGCGATAGTCGAGGGCGAACTCAGCCTTGGTAGCTGCAGCAGCCTTCTGCATGATCTCGCACATAGCGGCCATCTCATCATCGGTGACGATGGGCACAGGAGAGTAGGAGCCCATGCCGCCAGTGTTGGGACCCTTGTCGCCATCATAGGCGCGCTTGTGATCCTGAGCTGGGGTCATAGGATAGGACATGCCGTTAGAAACGAAGGAGAACAGGCTGCACTCGGGGCCGAACATGCACTCCTCAATGACCACGGTAGCACCCGCAGCACCAAATGCACCGTCGAAGCAGTTGCGAACAGCGGCCACGGCTTCCTCAACCGTTTCAGCCACCACAACGCCCTTACCAGCGGCAAGTCCGTCGGCCTTCACCACGATAGGGGCACCCTGCTCCTGTACATAGGCGATAGCGGACTCGGCATCAGAGAAGGTTGCATAGGCAGCCGTAGGGATATCGTTGCGCATCATGAACTGCTTGCTGAAGTCCTTGGAGCCCTCAAGCTGAGCACCCTCGGCGCTGGGGCCGAAGACGTCGATGCCGGCCTCGCGCAGTACATCGGCCACGCCTGCCACCAAAGGAGCCTCAGGGCCAATGACCACCAGGGACACATTGTGCTCCTGCGCGAAGGCCAGAACCGCCTGGCCATCCTCGGCGTTCAGGCCGGAAATGTTCTCGGCGATCTCGGAGGTGCCTCCGTTGCCGGGGGCCATGTACAGCTTCTCGCACTTGGGAGACTTGGCCAGAGCCCAGCCGATTGCATGCTCGCGACCGCCGCCGCCCAATACCAAGATATTCATGAATACACTCCTTCGTCGGGTAGGTGTTGCTTCTTAAAGTAGGTACTGCAGTACGAGCAAGCAGCATCGACGCCCAGTCGGCCCAACGTTGCCGCACGGACAAGCAGATGCTGCCCCTAGGCAAAACAAGCGCCGCTTCATAGGCAGACAGTACTTCATCAGATTATAAGAAACGCTCGGCTCCCGAAACCTGACGCTGGCAAAATACACAGTCCCAGTTTTCCCAAATAGAAATACTAAAGTATCCAAAATAATGCATAATGAACAAGGCTAAGCGATGCTTAGCATCTATACGAGTGAAAGGCATATTCATGAAGAAATCTAT
>JAQXVU010000048.1 GCA_029225085.1 Eggerthellales bacterium
GCGACCATGGAGGGGGGGATCACCCGGTCCCATTCCGAACCCGGCAGTTAAGCCCCCCATCGCCGAAAGTACTGCGGGATCGCCCGTGGGAGGATAGGGCGTCGCGCTCATGCGGGGCGCTTCCTGGTTTTCAGGAGCGCATGCGCTGGCCGGACCGGCCGGTGAGCGCACGAGGCGCATTCGGAGGCCCCGGAGCCGTTCGGCTCCGGGGCCTCCTTGCGCTTCCACCAGGTTTCTGTGTGGTCGCTCTCTTGTTGCTGCGTTTTCAGTTTTCCGTCTTCTTCCACTGCTTTGTATTTGTGCAACAGCTACCGTTTGTCTGGATAGCTCTTTTTGTCGCATGCATCAGGGCTATAATATGAGTGGATTTTTCTATACGTATTTCGTTGAGTGAAGACGAGGGTAGTTGTGAGCGATCGAATTGATGAAATTAAGGAGCAGGCTCAGAAAGCCGCTTCAAACGATGGTGCCTTGCGCGACCTTATCGAGGATCTGGCTGGTCCTTCCCGCCGCAATCGTCAGCATGCGGCTAGCGTTATGAATGCCCTTTCCAAGCAGAGCCCCGAGACCGTGGTTCCTTTCATTGGCAACTTGGTAGACGCTCTAGAGCTGAAAGAGGCCCAGACTCGCTGGGAGTCTCTTGATGCTCTTTCTTCTATGGTTGCCGTGCAGGTAGAATCCTGCGACGAGGCTGTTCCCGGCGCAGAGTCTGCGCTCTTCGATGAGGACAACGGCCTTTTGCATCTTGCCGCACTTCGCTTCCTCTGCACCATTGGCGCAGTGAGCGAGGACCGTTCCCTTAAGGTGTGGCCCCTCATCGACGAGGCGGTGCAGTGCTATCACGGCGACTCCGAGTTCCTCGAGATGCTGGCCGCGGTGAACGATTTCGCTTTGGGCAACATCGATCCTTCCGTTAAGGAAGCTCTCAGCGCTCGCATGGCCTTCGATGCCAAGAATTCTCGTGGCGCACTGCAGCGTCGCGCTGCTTCCATCGTCGAGGCCTGCGCGTAGTCTTTCCGTTTGCTGCACCTGCAGTTGCGTTGAAGACTCTGCTTGCAAGACGCCTGCGGATTGGTCGGTCGCTCTAGATCGTTTGGCCCGTACTTTACAGGGATTTTGCATTCTGGCCGCTTTGCGTTCTTCCATATGTTCCTAATCGAACTTTTCTGCCACTCGCACTGCTTTATTATGGTAAAGCAGTGCGAAGCTATATTGTGGTAGGGCACCGTAAGCTTCGGTGTCTTGTGACTGGTCGTTGTCTGGTGTCATTGAATGGGATTTCCTGTTCTGTGGCGTGGCGGGCCTTGCCGTTATAAGACGCATTGAGCTTTAACGTTGTATTAAAACCTTCTGTCAGGCTGTGCGCTGGCCCCCTTGTTGGCCTAGCGTATCTACCTGTGAAACGAGCGAGTTATAAGGAGACTTCATTGGCACAGCATACTGTGACCCTCATTCCCGGTGACGGCATCGGAAACGAGACCACTTCCGCCATGCAGCGCGTGCTTGCTGCAGCTGGCGCCGACATCAACTGGGAGATTGCCGAGGCTGGCGCTCATCTTATGGAAATCGAGGGAACCCCTCTTCCCGAGAGCACCATCGAAGCCGTAAAGCGCAACAAGGTTGCCATTAAGGGCCCTGTTACCACTCCTGTGGGAACTGGCTTCCGCAGCGTGAACGTTGCCCTTCGTCAGAGCCTCGATCTGTATGTGTGCCTGCGTCCCGTTATCTCTATTCCTGGTGCTGGCGGACGCTATGACGACGTCGACCTGGTCATCGTTCGCGAGAACACCGAGGACCTGTATGCCGGCATTGAGTTCGAAGAGGGCTCTAAGGCCGCTGCGCATCTCATCGACATGGTGCAGAAGACCGGCGCTGGCTCTATCCGTCCCGACTCCGGTATTTCCATTAAGCCTATCAGCGTAACCGGCACCCAGAATATCGTGCGCTATGCCTTCGACTACGCCGTGAAGCATGGCCGTAAGAAGGTCACCGCTGTTCATAAGGCAAACATCATGAAGCATTCCGATGGCCTGTTCCTGCGCGAGGCTCGCAAGGTGGCCGAGGAGTACGCCGACAAGGGCATCGAGTTCGACGACAAGATCGTCGATGCCTTCTGCATGAACTGCGTTATCGATCCTTCCCAGTTCGACGTCATCGTGTTCCCTAACCTGTACGGTGACATCGCTTCCGACCTGTGCGCGGGCCTGGTGGGCGGCCTGGGCATTGCTCCTGGCGCTAACATCGGTAAGGACTACGCCATTTTCGAGGCTGTTCACGGCTCCGCACCCGATATCGCCGGCAAGAACCTGGCCAACCCAACGGCTGAGGTGCTGTCTGCCTGCATGATGCTCGACTATCTGGGTGAGATGGAAACTGCCGAGCGCATTCGCGATGCGGTACGCGCCGTCTATGCTGAGGGCAAGTACCTGACCGGGGACATTCGTCGTGCGACCGGTTCTCAGGAACCCGGATGCACGTGTACCGAATTTACCGACGCGCTGGTGGCTGCACTGCAGAAGTAACGGTATAACGAAAGAGCCTCGCACTTGCGGGGCTCGCTCATTTGTATTTGTAGAACTCGTCATGACGATTATGAGGAGAGGACGATTCATGACTGATACGCTGAACCTTAAGGACAGCTTGCAGGTGGGGGATGCCACCTACGATTACTATCCGGTAAGCCAGATTCAGGGCTCTGAGAAGCTGCCCTACTCCCTGACCGTTCTCCTCGAGAACATCCTGCGCCTTGCCCCTTCCCAGGAGCGAGCTCACGAGCTCGCTGACCGCCTCATGCAGGCTGGCCTGGCTGGCGAGGTAGGCGACGAGATTGAGTTCTCTCCCTCCCGCGTGCTCTTCCAGGACTTCACCGGCGTGCCCGTGTTCGTAGACTTCGCCGTTATGCGCGAGGCCTGCGCCGAGCTGGGCGGCGATCCTTCCAAGGTGAACCCTCAGGTGCCTTGCGACCTGGTCATCGACCACTCCGTCATCGCCCATACCTCTGGCTGCGTCGAGGCCCTCTCTGCCAACATGGACACCGAGTTCAAGCACAACAAGGAGCGCTACCAGTTCCTGAAGTGGGCCCAGGAGTCCTTCGACAACGTTCGCATCGTTCCTCCCGGAGCGGGTATCTGCCATCAGCTGAACATCGAGCGCTTCGCCAACGTTGTCATGACCAAGGATGGCACTGCATACTTCGACTCCCTGGTGGGCACTGACTCCCATACCCCTACTGCCAACGGCATTGGTGTTCTGGGTTGGGGCGTTGGCGGTATCGAGGCTGAGGCCGCCGCTTTGGGTCAGCCCATCACCACCCTGGTTCCCCGTGTTATCGGCGTGAAGCTCACGGGCAAGTTGGCAGCCAATGTCACCGCTATGGATCTCTCCCTGGCTTTCGCCCAGCGCCTCCGTGCCGAGGGCGTCGTGGGATGCTTTGTGGAATGCTTCGGCGAGGGCGTATCTTCCCTGTCCGCTACCCAGCGTACCTGCATCTCTAACATGACTCCTGAGTATGGCAGCACCTGCACCCTGTTCCCCGTCGACGAGAAGACCATCGACTACCTGAAGGTCACCGGTCGCAGTGATGAGCAGGTTGCCCTGGTGGAAGCCTATGCAAAGGCTCAGGGCCTGTGGAATGACCCTGCCGCACCTCAGCGCACCTACGCTAAGGTACTGGAAATTGACCTGAGCACCATCGAGCACAACATCGCTGGTCCTTCCCGTCCTCACGATCGCATTCCTGTGACTGGCGCCAAGGACGCCTTCCACAAGATCTGCGACGACAGGGGCCTCGACCTGAACAAGAAGGTGAAGGTCACCCTCCGCGGTCATGAGCACGAGCTTACTCACGGCGCTATCGCCATCGCCGCCGTTACCAGCTGCACCACTGCAACCGACCCTGCCATGATGCTGTCCGCTGGCATTATGGCTCGCAACGCTGCCGCTGCGGGTCTGCGCCCTAAGCCTTGGGTGAAGACCATCTTGGCTCCCGGTAGCCGCGCCACCGAGCTGCTGCTGAAGCGCGCCGGCCTCCTCGAGGACCTGCAGTTCCTGGGCTTCTACACCTGCGGTTTCGGCTGCATGAGCTGCATCGGTAACTCCGGCCCCGTGTTCCCCGAGATGCACGAGATCTGCGACGACATCGAGCTGGCCAGCGTTCTGTCCGGCAACCGCAACTTCGAGGGCCGCATTTCCCCTGACGTATCCCAGAACTACCTGGCATCTCCTACCACCGTCATCGCCTACGCTCTGGCCGGCACCATGGACATCGACTTCAAGACCACGCCACTGGGCACCGACCTGAATGGTCACGATGTCTATCTGGAAGACATCTGGCCTGATGACGGCGAGATCGCCACGGCTCTGCGTAAGTTCGTCACCGCCGATCTCTTCGCCGAGGCTGAGAAGGGCCTGTACGAGGGCAGCAAGCAGTGGCAGGAGCTGAGCAGCGACAAGAGCTCCATTTTCAGCTGGGATGAGGACTCCACCTACGTGCGTCGCGCCACCTACTTCGACGGCATGCCCGCTTCCCCTGTGGAGCCCGAGGCCATTCAGGGTGCTCGCGCCATTGCGGTTCTGGGCGATTTCATCACCACGGACCACATTTCCCCAGCTGGCGCCATTGCCTCCGACTCCGCAGCTGCCAAGTACCTGCGAAATCACGGCGTTGCCGAGGAGGACTTCAACACCTACGGAAGCCGTCGCGGCAACCATGAGGTCATGGCTCGCGGCACCTTCGCCAATGTGAAGCTGCAGAACAAGCTGGCCGAGGGCAAGAAGGGCGGCTGGACCCGCGACTTCGCCGATGGCCAGGTAAAGCTCCTCTTCGATGCCTGCGAGAACTACCGCGCCTCCGGCACGCCTCTGGTGCTGCTGGCTGGCAAGATGTACGGCTCCGGCTCCTCCCGCGACTGGGCGGCTAAGGGCCCCATGCTCATCGGCGTGAAGGCCGCCTTCGCCGAGAGCTTCGAGCGCATTCATCGCTCCAACCTCATCGGCATGGGCATTCTGCCTCTGCAGTTCGAAGAGGGTCAGAGCGTTGCCAGCCTGGGCCTTACCGGCACCGAGACCTTCAACATCGGCGCTATCGACTTCTCCGACGGCCTGCCCAAGCCTGCTCATGTTCCCGTGGAAGCTGTCCGCGAGAACGGCGAGAAGGTTTCCTTCACCATGCTGGTGCGCATCGATACCCCAACTGAGGGCGCGTACTTCCGTCATGGTGGCATCCTGCAGTACGTGCTGCGCAAGCTCGCTGCAGAGAACGGTGCCGACCAGGCGTAGCATTCAAGCGAGGGCGGCACGCTGAGTTTAGCTCACTGAAGCCGTTGGCTGAGCAAGGCGCCCTTGACCAGGTAAAAGCTGTTTGTACAATTACTGCACGTTCCGGAACTTCCACATGAATTCAATTCGTGTGGAAGTTCTGAATGTCTAGGAATCCATAGACCTACCTTATACAATGGAAAAATTACAGTCTATTAAGGAGGTACTTCTATGGCCGAGCCTTCCGGATTTGGCCCCAATATGTCTTGGGATGACCTCTTGAAGGGGATGGGTGTGAACCCAAACAATGGCGAAGAGGGCGGCGCACAGCAGCCACAGCCAGAGATCCACTTCAAGAAGCCTTCTAAAAAGGCCCTCATCCCCATCGTCATCGTGGGCATCCTTCTGGTGGCGTTCCTGTACTGGTGGTTCCACCCCGCCATCAACATCCACAGCGATTCCCTGTGGTCCTTCGTCTGCCTGTTCATCTTCCTGCCTCTGTTCCTGCTGTTCAGGTCACTGAGCAAGAAGGCCGAAGAGGGCTCTCTGAAGGAGCCACCTAATGCGAAGAAGGCGGGAACCTTCAAGAAGCTGTCCTGGGTTCCTGTGGGCGCCTTTGTGCTGGTACTGGTTGGCGCCGTTGCTGGTGCTTCCTTCATTCCCGGCAACGCAGCCCGTTATTCCAGCATTCTTCCTATTACGACGGAGGACTTCGCTGAGGACATTGAGATGGTCGACTACGATACCATCCCCGTCATCGATCGTGATTCTGCCGTTCTGCTGGGTAACCGTACCCTGGGCGAGATCCCTGAGTACGTAAGCCAGTTCGAGATTTCCAACATGTACAGCCAGATCAACTATCAGGGTCGCCCTGTGCGTGTAAGCCCTCTGAACTATGAGGACTTCTTTAAGTGGGTCAATAACATGAGCACCGGTCTGCCTGGCTACGTCATCGTCGACATGGCCTCTCAGAACACCAAGGTCGTTCGCACTGAGACCCCCATCTACTACTCTGAGTCTGAGCCCTTCGATCGCAACATCGATCGCTACGTGCAGCTGAAGTACCCCTTCTACATGTTCGAGGAGAAATCCTTCGAGATCGATGAAGAGGGAACTCCTTGGTGGGTATGCCCCGTACAGACCCGTACCATCGGCCTGTTCGGCGGTGAGACCATCGAGCGCGTTGTTCTGGTTAACGCCAGCACCGGTGAGTGCCAGGACTACGCTATCGAGGATTGCCCTCAGTGGGTAGACCGCGCCTATCCTTCTGACCTGCTGGTTCAGCAGTACAACTGGTACGGCACCTATCTGAACGGCTGGCTGAACAGCTGGCTGGGTCAGACCGGCGTAACCCAGACCACTCCTGGCACCAATGGCCTGCCTGGCTACAACTACGTGGTGAAGGATGACGACGTCTGGATGTACACCGGCGTTACCTCCGCAACTGCCGATAACTCCATCATCGGCTTCGTGTTGGTGAACCAGCGTACCTCCGAGGCGCACTTCTACTACATCTCTGGCGCAACTGAGGCTTCCGCTATGGAATCTGCCGAGGGCCAGGTTCAGAACCTGCGCTACAGCGCAACCTTCCCGCTGTTGCTTAACATCAACGATCAGCCTACCTACTTCATGGCTTTGAAGGACGGCGCGGGCTTGGTTAAGAAGTACGCCATGATCGATATTCAGCGCTATCAGAACGTAGCGGTTGGTGACACCGTGAGCGAGTGCCAGAAGTCCTATAAGGCCCTGCTGGCATCGAACGGCGTGGGTGCCACTAGCTCCGACGGTACTGAGGCAGCCGGTCTCGTGGTGAAGGGAACCATCCACAGCATGGCCAGCGCCGTGATCGATGGCAACACTCACTTCTATGTGACTCTCGAGGACAACGATCAGATCTTCGATTGCGCACTGCCTGCTCAGCTTGAGATCGTTGGCTACAAGGAGGGCGACAAGATCAAGCTCACCTACATTGCCGGTGACGGCATCTGCACGGTAAGCGCGATTGGGTAGCAGGCGAGAGACCGTCTGAATGCGCAACGACGGCGGCATGAGTTGTCGAAGCGCACCGTGACCGCACAACGCCGGCGGCATGCGTTGCTGAAGCGTAGGGTGACTGCGCGGCGCACGTTGCCGAAGCGCACCATATAAATATGCGAGGGCCCCCTTGACGCGGGGCCCTCGTGCTGTAATAATGCAAAAGTTGCGTAATGCAACGAAACGAACGAATAGTTCCGCTGCCAAAGACAGCTGGTACCGAAAGGTTTAATCGCGCAAGAAGCGGCCCGCCGAGGTGGTCCGTAAGGTGTGACTTTGCGACCCCTGCTGTCTACGGACGGCAGGGGTCGTTTTCATGCATGGTGAACGATCCCTCCCACTGCGCGGAACCTGAGCGTATGTGAAAAGGAGGTGTACGAACATGGCTAATGCAAAGAACATTGAGAACCTCGCTGCTATCAAGGAGGATCTGGCTGATATCACCGCTCTCTGGGTGGTCGACTATCGCGGTCTGACCGTTAAGCAGATCCAGCAGCTGCGCCGCGACGTCCGTGAGGCTGACGGCGTAATGAAGGTTTACAAGAACACTCTGGTACAGAAGGCTATCGAGGAGCTGGGTCTGGTTAACATCGACTCCGTCCTGGAGGGTCCTTCCGCCTTCGTGTTCGCTAAGGGTGATGCTGTTGCCCCTGCAAAGGCTCTGAAGGACTTCGCTAAGACCAATCAGAACCTGGTGCTGAAGGGTGGCATCATGGACGGTGAGTTCCAGGATGCAGCTGCTTTCGAGACTATCGCTTCTCTGCCTTCTCGCGACCAGCTCCTGGGTCAGATCGCTTCTTCCCTTACCGCTGTTGCTTCTCAGCTGGCTATCGCCCTGGGCGAGATGTCCGAAAAGGAAGCTGCTTAAACCGCTGCCGCCAGGCGGCGGCCTAGCAACTTTTGTATTATGTGACGTTGCCTAAGTTGGCAACAGTTGAAAGGAAATGAAAATGGCTCTTACTAACGAAGAGATCATTGCTGCTCTGGGTGAGAAGACCCTGATCGAGCTGGCTGCACTCCGTGACGCTATCTGCGAGGAGTTTGGTGTATCCGCTACTGCTGCTGTTGCAGTTGCTGCTGGTCCTACTGAGGCCGCTGAGGAGAAGTCCGAGTTCGACGTTGTTCTCGAGGGCTTCGGCGACAACAAGATCGCTGTTATCAAGGCTGTTCGTGGCATCACCGGTCTGGGCCTGAAGGAGGCTAAGGCTCTGGTAGAGGGCGCTCCTGCTCCTATCAAGGAGGGCGTTGCAAAGGACGAGGCCGAGAAGATGAAGGCCGAGCTGGAAGAGGCTGGTGCAGCTGTAACCCTGAAGTAATTCAGGTTGCTGCATAATCGCTTTTCGCAACTTTAAAGGGTGGGTGCTTCGGCACCCACCCTTTTTTGTGCGCTAACCCAGTTCTGGGCGAGTGCCGGCTTGCGCCTGGGACTGTTTTTGGTGTTATGCACGGAAGTTCATCGCGGGTTGCTCGTCGGCATAACGCACTTGGCGTTGCGCGAGCCGGGGCGATTTTCGGAGCTACAGCACGCTCAGTAGCGCGATGAGCGCAGGGAAGATGGGGATGCAGGCTAAGGTTGTGATGACGGTGCCCGAAGCGGCCAGGTTTATGTCCTGGTCATAGCGCTGGGCGAAGGCTTGCACCATGGCTCCTGCGGGGGCTGCGAACATGATGATGGTGGTGGCCAGGATCAGCTTGTCGGCCACGAAGGGGGCAAGGACCACTGCCAGCAGCGCGGGGATAGCCAGCTGGCGAATGACCACGTAGGCATACATGCGCCAATCGGTGAAGATGGCCTTCAGATCCGAATCCGCCAGTACGATACCCACGATGACCATGGCCACGGGGGTGCAGATACCGCCCATGAGGCTCAGGGTGCTCTGTGCGACGTCGGGCATGGTGAGCCCGCTGAACATCCAAACAATGGCGAAGACGCAGGCAACCAGGGGCGCATTCCAAAGGGTCTTCCACGTGATGCGGAAGCCAGTGAGCTTGTGCTGCCCCTTTTGGGCTGACTCTAAGGCGGCGATTCCCAGCGATCCCATGAACAGGTTGCACATGAGGACAAATATGCTGGAAAGCATGACGGTCTGGTCGCCGTACACAGCTTGCAGGACGGGGAGCACCACGAAGCCGGTGTTGGTGCAGAGGCTCATGAACACGTAGAGGTTGCGCTGGGTCAGGGGAGTCTTCAGCACTGCGTTAATGAGGATGGCCACGATGAAGAGCAGCAGGAACTCCGCGAAGGCTAGCACGAAGGTGGGGACCAGCTGGGAGGCTACGTCCTCGAGGTGCACCTTGCTCACCGAGGCGATGATGAGGCAGGGGAGCGCCACGTGAATGAGCAGGCTGTTGAAGGGCAGCGTCGCCTCATGGGTCACGTAGTTCAGCTTTCGTAGGAAGAATCCCACGAGGATGAGAATGAACATGACGGAGAGCTGGGATATGGCTGCCTGAGCTGCTTCCACAGTGAACCTTTCTGATGCGTTGATCGTTGCGTAGTGTTTGCTGCGGCTTGCCCGCTGGGTGTAAGCGGTCCGCAACTGCATGAACCGTAGAGCCATTGTAAAGGAAAAGTGATACCCTGCCCCTTCCTTGCAGAATCGTTGCGGGAATGCACTAAGATGGAACCCATGAGTAAGTATGTAGACAGCCCTTCGGGTAACGGATTCGCCTCTCTCTTCGAGGGGTTCTCTTCTCGTAAGGGGAGTAAGGGTCCCAAGAAGAAGTCGGCTCTGAGCAAGCTTATCAACGGGTGGATAGACCGCCTTCTCGGCGCTGCCTCTGACGGTTCCTTCAGCGGGCAGGAAGAGGAGTACGAGTCCCACCGCACTACCCATGACTATATCTGGAACACCATCGGCTACACTGCCTGGGGCATGGTGTTCCCCATCCTCACTATCGTGGTCACCCAGCTCACCGGCGCAGAGCGCGCGGGTATGTTCTCCCTGGCCTTCGTGACGGCGAGCCTTCTCATGATCCTGGCAAACTTTGGCGTCAGGACCTATCAGATTTCAGATGTGGAAGAGAAGCATTCCTTCGCTGACTATTGCGTGCAGCGCTGGATCACCTGCATTGCCATGGTTCTGGTGGCCTTTGCCTACTGCAATATCCGCGGCTATTCCGGCGAGATGTTCACCATGTGCTTCGCTGTGTGCGTGTACCGCGCAGTCGATGGTCTGGCGGACGTGTACGAGGGCCGTTTGCAACAGAAGGACAAGCTGTACCTGGCTGGCATTTCCTTGGGTGTCCGCTCCCTGTTCTGCTTCGCGGCTTTCTCGGTGTGCTTGCTGATCACGGGCGATCTGGGTATTGCCAGCGTGGTCATGGCCGGCGTGGGCATTCTCTTCTTCGTGGTGTTGACGGCGCCTCTGGCTTTGCTAGAAACGCCGAAGTCCCGCAAGCCCCGCCTTTCGAGCATCGTGGAGCTCTTCGGTCAGTGCGCCCCGCTGTTCATCGCCCTGTTCATGTATTCCCTCATCGACAACATGCCCAAGTTCATGATGGAAGGCATGCTGTCCTACGATAACCAGCTGTACTTCAACGCGCTGTATTTCCCCGCTCAGACCATCCTCATGATGGTGGGCTTCATCTATAAGCCCCTGCTGGTGCGCATGGCCAACGCTTGGGCGGATGTGAAGCGCCGCAAGATGTTCGACCTGTTCATCGTGGTGATCGTGGTGGTCATCGTGGCCATCACCGGTGTCGCCGTGTTCATCATGGACTGGATAGGCATCCCCATCATGTCCTTCCTGTACGGCGTCGACTTCGAGCCCTATCGCCAACTCAGCTACATCATGTTGGTGGCAGGCGGCGTCACGGGCATCATCGACTTCCTGTACCAGGTCATTACGGTGCTGCGTAAGCAGAACGTGGTCATGAAGCTCTACGTCATCACCTTCGGCTTCTCCCTGTTCGTGCCCTGGATGATGATTTCCGTGGTGGGTCTTCCCGGCGCTGCCTTGGGCTACATGATCGTCATGAGCATTCTGGCCGTTCTGCTGGTAATGGAATATGTGAAGGTGCGCATTGCCTACGCTCGCAATCCTCAGCTCGACGAGGAGGAGGCCCGCGCTGCTCAGCAGGCCGCTCAGGCTGAAGCCGCTCAACGTGCTGCAGCTGGCAGGCGCAACGCTTCTGCCGGCGGGGTAGGCAGGCACGGTTCCTCTGGCCGTGGCAGCGTATCTGGAAGGCATGCGTCTCCCGACCGCGGTGCCGCATCCGGAAGGCACGCGTCCTCTGACCGCGCTATCGTCGCTGGTCGCCATGGCTTCTCTGACCAGGGGTCCGAGCCCGAAAACCAAGGCGCTATCATGCACAGGCGTCCCTCGGAGTCTCGCATCGCTGAGCTCGATGCCGAAGACAGGGAACGGGCTCGCAGGTCGTTGCGGGCGCGAGCTCATGGCGCCGAGAGCGACTCCCGTGCGAAGGCCCGCGCATCTCTGCGGGCGCGGAAAGAGCGTGCGTCTCGTAGGGAAGAAGAGGGCGGCGACGGCTTCGAGGAGCGCTAGGCTCGACGGTGCTGTTGCTGAAGCTGCTGGCGGCGCAGGTGCCGAATCCGTAGATTGCGATAGTGAGGAGCGGCTATGACCGTGTACGACATGCATTGCCATATGGGGTTTGCAGATCAGAGTGACCCAACCTGCTCGTTGCATGTGGCAGACCCTCGTCTGGGCGGTTTCCTCTGCGCAACGGTGACTCCTCGGGAGTTCAAGGACCTGCGGGAGCGTCACCCCGAGCACCCCATGGCCCGCTTTGCTCTGGGACTTCATCCCCAGTGGGTTACCAAGGGGATCTGCGACGAGTCCTCTCTGCAGCTTTTCTGCGAGCTGGTGGGGGATGCCGCCTTCGTTTCTGAGGTAGGTCTCGACTATCGCGAGATGTACGTTGAGGGGAAGGAGGGCCAGCTGGCCTGCTTCCATGGCGTTCTCTCTGCGGTTCAGAACGGGGAGCGGGTGCTGAGCATCCATACCTCCGAAGCTGAGCGCGAAGTTCTTGACATTATGGAAGAATACGGGACCTTCCGCAACAATCGCTGCATCTTCCACTGGTTCTCAGGGTCCTGTGACCAACTGCACAGAGCCATTAAGCTGGGCGCCTACTTCTCTGGCGGTTTGAAGATGACCAAGTCGAAGCGGGGCAGGGAATATCTGAAGGTCATCCCTAAGGATCGTCTGCTGCTCGAGACGGATTATCCTCGTGGCGAGGACGCACAGTTCTCAGCGTCTGCCCAGGCTGACATGCTCTGCGAGATCGTGGAAGCCATGGAGCATATTCGCGGCGAGCATCTGCGAGAGTACGTGGCTGGGACCAGCGCCGAGTTGCTGGGACGTTAGCGGCTGGGACAGGGCCCTGGTTTGCTCCGGAGGGGGCGATGAGGTGTAGCTCGCTTTGGCAGGGGACGATGAGGCATGGCTCGTGCAGCCTGACTGGCGGATATGGTGTCGCTGAAATAACACTTCGGGCTCGAATCGCTCGGAATAAACGGAAAGCCGCCCAATGGGCGGCTTTCCTACGTTCAAGAGAAAGGGATGAACGAAAGGTTCTTTGTTGGTTGCTGATTGGCTGGCGGTTAGCTCGTAGCGGCTCGCGACCAAACGGCAACTGAGTTGCAGCTGATTAGCTGTTGATCTCAGCAACGACCTCGTCGATAGGCATATCGATGTCGAACCAGATCTTCTCGCCGATAGCGGCCTGCTCGTTCATCATGCCGATGCCGGTAACGACCTGGCAACCCTTGGCCTCAGCGTCGAGCAGCAGCTGGGTCATGAGAGGATGATAGATGCAGTCTGCAACAACCATGCCCTCCTTAATGAACTCAGCGGGAACAGGGGTGTCGCCAGGCTCGTCGCCCATGCCAACGTTGGTGGCGTTAACCAGAACGTCGGACTCTGCGATAGCGGCCTTCATGGCCTCCTTGTCCTCGAAGGGGTGCAGGATGATGTTGCAGCCGGTCTGCTCTGCTACGCCAGGGATGATCTCCTTGGAGTGGTTGTAGGAAGGACCGTTCTCACGGGCGAATACGTGCAGGGTTGCGATGCCGTCGAGAGCAGCCTGAACCAGGATTGCGGAGCCAGCGCCACCAGGGCCGGTCAGGGTCATGGTCTTGCCCTTGGGGTCGAAGCCGTGCTTAGCGAGGTTCTGCATGAAGCCAGCGCCGTCGGAGTTGTGGCCGATGAGCTTGTTGTCGGCGGTCTTCTGAATGACGTTTACTGCGCCCATGAGGCGAGCTGCGTCGGACAGACCGTCCAGGTAAGGGATGATGGCCTGCTTGTTAGGCATGGTGACGTTGCTGCCGTCCCAGCCGTCCATGCGGCGCATTGCGTTCAGAACGTCAGGCAGATCCTCGTTGCCAACCTCGAATGCCAGGTAAACAGCATCTACGCCAGACTTCTCGAAGGAGACGCTGTGGGTTACAGGAGAAGCGGAGTGGCGGATGGGCTTGCCAAGGAGAGATACCAGATGGGTGTGTCCGCTGATGAACTTAGACTGAGCTGCCATAACAATCCTTTCGTATTAGGGAAGCTTCTGTATCTACTAAAAGGATAGTTTGGCCTGGGGTGAAATTCCAATGCCCGAAAGTAACTCGTTTCATTTGCAGTATGAATAAGTGGAATAACGGCGCATAAGTGCATAGGTTTCACGCATGAACGGAGAGTCCGGGTTTGCCTGGCGCGCGGACGGGGCGGTCGGGTTTGCCTGGCGCGCGGACGGGGCGATGGGCTCCGAGGCAATAAGAAGGCCCCGCGCAAATCGCGCAGGGCCGCAATGAGATGCGATTCGTTTTGCTGAAACGCGCTTAGGTGTGGGCGTTGAAGCCGTAGTGCTGATTGTAGTATTCCATCATGTAATCGCGGAAACGCAGGGTCGCCCAGTTGGGGATGGCGTTCTCGGGCCACTTCAGATACAGATAGCGCTTGCGACGCACGTCGCTGAAGGGGACGGAGACCACGCCCTTGGAATACATGCCGAACCAGGTGATAGCGGGGGCAATAGTCAGGCCCACGCCGTTGGCCACGTAGGCCAGCACGTAGCTGTACTCCTGAATCTCCATGACCGTCTTTGGCTCGAAGCCCGCCTCGAGGAACATGTGGCTGGTGATGTCGTACAGGGTGCTGGGCAGAATGCGTACGAAGCGCTCTTCAGAGAGATCGGCAAGACGCACCGACTTCATCTTGGCGTAGGGGCTGTCCTCTGCGCAGGCCAGCTGAATGTCCTCTTCGCCTAGGAACAGGTAGTTGGGCTCCTTGTGTACGATGGGGCTGGCGAAGAAGGTGATGTCCGGGGTGTATTCCTTCAGGTAGTTGGAAGGGAACGTTGCCATGCGCACCCGGATGTCAGGATGCTTCTTCTTGAAGCCGGTGAGGATGTCGCCCGCAGGGCCCATAGGCACCGGAGAGTACACATCTACCGAAAGGTTCTTCTCGCGCACGAAGCGCTCTACGTCTTGCTTCACGGCCTTGGTGGAGTTCAGAACGTTCATGCAACGGTCGAGGGCGATGCGTCCGGCGCTGTTCAGGACGATGTTCCTGCCTACGCGATCGAACAAGGGGGTGCCCAGCTCATCTTCAAGGGATCTGAGGCTTCGGCTTAGGCTCGGCTGTGAGGTATGCAGCTTTTGGGCGGCCTTGGTGAGGCTGCCGCACTCTGCGATGACCCTGAAATATTCCAACTGTTGAATTTCCATGGGGATAGTATACAACTTGTGAATGAATAGATAGGCAAAAATGAAATGGTTTATGAATGAATGCAGATGAGGGCCTTGTGACGAAGGCTAGAATAGGGTCATTGCGAGGAGCAGGCCTGCGGAAATGAGAGCGAGGACACCAAGCATGGGCTCTGAGAACACGATGAAAACGGGGGAGAATCCCGCCAATCTTTCGGACGATCAGAGGGAGGAGCTTCGGCTCGCTCTTATCGGAGCAACGCAGGCCTACGAGGATGACAATTCTGCCCTCACGATGGAATTCTGCGATGAGGCCCTGGCCATAGACCCCGACAATCCCGAAGCCTGGTTGCTGCGGGCGAAGTTCGGCGGCTGGGATTCGAAGATGTACACCATGGATTGCGACTACGCCATCTCTTGCGTCGAGCGAGCTATTAGCTTGCAGGACCCTTCCCGTCGCTATCAGGTGGCTGCTGACATCTATGTGGCGCGCAAGCATCAGATCGCCAAGCTGTTGGAATCCCAGATGATGCTTCCTTCTCTGACCTCTGCTAAGCAGATGCATGAGACCATGCAGCACTGGCAGCGCTTCCTGGCGGAGATTCCCTGCCTGACTCCCGGTCTCATAGAGGGCGAGGTAGCCCTGTGCAAGAACCTCTGTATGCGCTCGAAGCTGGGCGTTATGCCTGGTGACCGTCTGGTGTACACCGCTTACGCCACCCTGAACGACAAGGTGAGCTATGGCGACATGTTCGAGGCGAATCTGCAGGAGCGTATCGAGGGCGCCAAGCAACGCAAGCAGCAGATCATGAACGATGTTCTTGCCCGCATAGAGGCGCGTAGGCAGTCCTCCCTGTCCTTGATAGAGTCCGGCGACCTTTCGCCCGAGCAGGAGCGGGAACGCTTGCAGGAGGATCTGGCGAGCCTTACCTGCGACCTGGGAGATGTGATTGGCCTGTCCGATAGGCTCATGTACAAGAGCCAGCTCGAAGAGGTGCGTAAGAAGCGGGCGGAGCTGAAGCCCACCAAGATCTTTAAGAAGAAGGAGCTCGACGAGCAGATTGCCCAGGTAGAGGAGAAGATTGCTCAGATAGACGCTGAGATCGCGCCCGTGGTGCAGCCCCTGCAGGACGAGATCAGCGCCATAGAGAGCCGCCTCTTCGCCTTGGGCGAATAGTTCGTTTCGCGTCGCTGTCTGGCGCAACGGGGCGCCTAATTGAAGGTCCAGCGGAGTTTCATACTCGGAGCGAATAGCAAACCGTAATAGTGAAGTCTGAGGGAATAGAATCTTCTTATAGACACAGAGCATGTTTAAGCCAAATTCGTATAGAACCAACGAATTGTTTGCATTAAGGTGAAGCCAGTGAGGGTGTTCCCTCGTTTTTGACCCTATGCAAAAGGAGGACTTGTCGTGGAAAAGGTGAGGCTCGCCATCTTCGGAATGAATCAGGGCGCTCGTATCGGACGTCTCATCGTGAAGAATCCCGCTTGTGATTTGGTTGCCGTGGCTGGTTTCGGCCAGCAGGCTGAGGACGCAGCCGCTGAGCTGAACGCTCCTCTGTATGCTGACTATCATGACCTGCTGAACGAGGTTCCCGTCGACGCTGCCATTATCGCCCTGCCTAATCAGCTGCATCTCGAGGCTACCGAGGCCACGGTGAAGGCCGGCGTGAAGAACATCCTGCTCGAGAAGCCCATTGCCAGCACCCCTGAGGATGGTCAGAAGATCATCGACATCTGCGATGAGGCAGGCGTCATGCTGCTCATCGGCCATCATCGTCGTTCCGCCAACCTGTTCCTGTTCCTGAAGGAGTTCCTGGCATCTGGCAGGCTCGGCGACATCGTCAGCGTCAGCAACACGTACGCCATTAACAAGAACCTCGATTACTGGGATGCCGAGTGGCATCAGGTTCCTGCCGGCGGTCCTCTGCTGGTGAACGGCATCCATGACTTCGATGACCTGAACAACGTGCTCGACATGACTCCTACCAAGGTATACGCCGCAAAGCGCAATACCATCCGCGGCAACGAGGCCGAGGATTCCTGCACCGCTCTCATCGAGTTCAAGGAAGGTCCCACCGCCACCTACTTCGTTTCCGACGGCACCCCCAGCCCCTGGAACTACGATCTGCTGGCTCAGGCAGACGAGCGCTTCAGCTGGGAGACTGGCAAGAATTCCATGCACATCTACGGAACCAAGGGTTCCTTCGGCTTCCCCAACATGGATTTCTACACCTACGAGGACACTGACCATTGGGGCTGGGAGTATCCCTTGGTGCATGAGCACTTCGATGTGGAAATCAATAACCCGCTGGAATCCGAGGCGGATCACTTCATCGATCTGTGCCTGGGTCGCGAGACCGTTCCTCGGTGCACTGGCGAGCAGGGTTTGCGCAGCCTGAAGATTATCAACGCGGTTATCGAATCCGCCAATACTGGTCAGGTTGTGACCATCGATTAACGTAGTTTGGGGGGCCTCTGCGGCCCCCTGTTCTGATATTGGGACGTAGACGTGTCGACGGAAAGCCGGGATGCGGATGCCTCGACGAATAGGAGAGGAAGGAAGAGCCTATGGCAGAAGAGAAGAAACTGGTGCCCCTCGATCTGGTAGATAAAATCATCCAGCTTGGCGTGGTGGTCCCCGATCTCGAGAAGGCTATGGAGGGCATGCGCAGAATTCTGGGTGCCGAGCCCGTGTTCGTGAAGCTCATGGATTACCCCTGGGTGGAGTACTTCGGTGAGCGGGTAGATGGCAAGGCCCGTATCGCTTCCTACCATTTGGGCATTGAGCTCGAAATCATGGAGCCGGTGGGCGATTGCGATTTGGCTTGGAAGGATCACCTGCGGGACGCCCCTGGTCCTGGCTATGCTCTGCACCACGTTCGCTTCAACGACGTCGATGACGTCGAGGAGTTTACGGCTCTCATGGCCGAGCGGGGCATCAAGGTCTATCAGGAAGGCGCTTCGGTGGTGAACCCTGGCGGAAAGTTCGTGTACTACGACACCAGGGAAGACCTGGGATTCGTCATTGAAGTTGTGACAACGGGCAAGAAGTAAAAACGCCTTAGAAGGTGGCGGAGCATTGGCTCCGCCACCTGTCGTTTAGGGCGAGTCCGCTGGTCGTTGCGGGGCCGCAATCATACAGCTAGGGTTTTTTCAAAGGCTGTTCTATGCGCCCTGTGAATGAGACGTGACGGGTAACTGCAACGATGTTTTGGACGGCGGATTCTATACTTTAATAAACTGAACCCTAGGGGTTTTGGTGTAGGACAACTGTGTAGTATTTTCCAAAAGCCCAGGTAAACAGAGAGTTTTTAGAAAGGGTGATATAGATGGACTTTACGTTCACCGATGAGCAGGAGCTCCTGATCGAGAGCATCAAGGAGTATGCAGATCGCTACTTCGACGATGAGTCTGTAAAGCAGATGTACGCCAACCACCAGATCTCTCTCGAGGCTGCTATGGCTTACCGTGAGGCTGGCTTCATGCACATGGGCCTTCCCGAGGAGGTAGGCGGCATCCCCTGCGACAAGATGACGCTGGTTCTCATGTGCGAGAAGCTGCATTACTACACCGGTTGCGTGCTGCCCTTCCAGACCGACATTAACTCCATCACCGACGTTACCGACTTCGGTACCCCTGAGCAGGCCGCCAAGATCATGGCTGCTGTAGACGCCGAGAACACCTCCGTTGCCTGCACTTCTATCTCCGAGCCTGGCGCAGGTTCCGACAACAATGCTATGACTTGCCACACCAAGAAGCAGGGCGACGGCACCTATCTGCTGAACGGTCAGAAGACCTGGGTTACCCTGGGCGAGTATGCACAGTACTCCGTGGTTATCGCCAAGGACGAGGATCCTTCCTACGAGAACAAGAACTACTCCCTGTGGCTGGTGAAGAACGACACCCCAGGCCTGACCACCGGTACCCTGCACAAGATCGGTCAGGAGATCGTTCCTTTCTGTGACCAGTTCTTCGACAACGTCGTGCTGCATGAGGAAGATCGCATCGGACCTGAGGGCGAGGGCTGGAAGCTCCTCATGAAGAAGTTCGAGTTCGAGCGCGTTCTGGTTGTTGCTCAGGCTCTTGGTCAGGCGCAGGCCGCTATGGACGACGCCGCTGCCTATGTTTCCGAGCGCATCGCCTTCGGTAAGCCTATCGCTAAGATTTCCGCTATCCAGAAGCACCTGGTAGAGATGGAAGTTATCCTGCAGAATGTTCGTACCCAGCTGTACAAGACCGTTTGGAAGCTCGATCAGGGCGAGTCTATCCGCCTCGATTGCGCACTGCTGAAGTACTATGCATGCCCACACCTCACTGAGGTTGCCAACCATGCACTGTCCATCTACGCAGCTCTCGGCTACACCGACGAGGTTCGTGCCGGCCGCATCTGGAAGGACCTGCGTGGCTACGAGATGGCTGGCGGCACTCCTGAGGTCATGGAGTACATCGCTGGTCGTCAGCTGGTTAAGAAGTATCAGCGTTAAAAGTGAGCTCGTTCCGGTAGGAATCGGCTCGGTTTCGTAAGGAGGCCCCACATGGGAGCAATTGAGATTAAAGGAATGAAGTTGGGCGAGGGCGCCCCTAAGACCATCATCTCTATCATGGGTGCTGACGCCGATGAGTGCCTGAGCATCATCGAAGAGGGAAAGGCCGCTGGCGTCGAGTGCTTCGAGTGGCGTGGTGACTTCAACGACGATCGCTATGAGCCCGAGAAGATGGTGGAGTTGGGCCGCAAGGTCTCCGCTGCCTTGCCTGAGCATCCTCTGCTCTTCACCTTCCGCAGCGTGAGCCAGGGCGGCAACGATACCCTGACCGTGCCCCAGTACGTGGCTCTGAACAAGGCCATCATCGAGGCCGAGATCCTCGATATCGTGGACATCGAGACCTGGATCGGCGACGAGGCCGTTCTGGAGCTGGTGAAGTGCGCTCATGAGCATGGTGTGTATGCCCTGGTCTCCTATCACAACTTCGCCGGCACTCCTTCCAAGGAGTGGATGGTCAACCTCATGACCCACATGCTGGACATGGGCGCTGACATCCCCAAGTGCGCCGTCATGGCCAAGGACGCCGCTGATGCCCTGAAGCTGCTGGCCGCTACCGAGGAGGTTCGCCGCCTGCACACCGACGGCCCCACCCTGACCATGGCCATGGGTCGCGAGGGCTCCATCACCCGCCTCGCTGGCGAGTACTTCGGCAGCGACATCACCTTCTGCTCGCTGGCCAAGTCCTCTGCTCCTGGCCAGGTGGACGTGCGCCTCGCCCGCAAGATCATGGACGAGCTCCACAGCATCTTGGCATAGTCTCATTTCGGCATAGGTCTTTACGAGGCCTTCGCCTCTTGAGCATGGGCCGGCTCCTTCGGGAGCCGGCCCTCTTTTTTTGTGGCGCCGCGTGCTTCTCGTTGCTTTATTTTTCGGGTGGGATTTTGCTCAGTTTGCTTCCATAGGCATTCGATATAGGTTTCCGAAATGGCCCATATTTGCGGATAGAATCATTAAATATTGGGTTTTACCTGGGACTTTGTACGTTTGTCGCATTTTGTAAACCTATCCTTGACCAAGGTTTCGCTCATTGCGGGTAATAATGGTTGCAAGGAAAATGAAGGAGGTTCAGTTATGCGCATTGGAATACCCACTGAGCGTCGAGCTGGCCAAACGTTGGTCTCCGCAACGCCGGATACCGTAGGCAAGCTCATAAAGCTGGGGTACGAGGTGTATGTGGAGTCCCATGCGGGTAACTCCGCAAGCTACTACAACGATCAGTACGAGGCGGCTGGTGCCGTTATCGCCGAGCAGAAGGACGTTTGGTCCTGCGATATCGTTACCTGCCTCGATACGCCGCCCACCAATCTTCTTGATGCTATGAAGCCAGGCGCTGTGCTCATCAGTCGTCTTAACCCTGCCGCAAACCCTGAGCTGGTGAAGCATCTGTCTGACCTGGGCGTAACCGCTCTGGCCATGGACGCCGTTCCTCGCATTTCCCGCGCTCAGTCTATGGATGTCCGCTCTTCCATGGCTAACGTAGGCGGCTATCGCGCTGTGGTGGAAGCAGCCTCTGCGTTCGGTCGTCTCTTCAGTGGCCAGGTAACCGCTGCCGGCAAGATTCCTCCTGCCAAGGTCTACGTCATCGGCGTTGGTGTTGCCGGCCTTGCCGCCATCGGTACGGCGAAGTCTATGGGCGCCATCGTCTACGCCACCGATGTTCGCTCCGACGTGGCCGATCAGGTTCGCTCTCTGAATGCGGAGTTCGTGCCCATCCCCGTGGTGCAGGAATCTTCCGATGGCTACGCCAAGGAGATGACCGCTGATCAGGCCGCTTTGGCGCGCGAGGTGTATTCCAAGTACGCCATCGAATCCGACATCGTCATCACCACCGCCCAGATTCCCGGTAAGCAGCCCCCGGTTCTCATCGACGCCGACACCGTTGCCAAGATGAAGCCCGGCTCCGTCATCGTCGACATGGGCGCCTATGCCAACGGCGGTAACTGCGAGCTCACCAAGCCCGCTCAGGCCTTTAAGACCGCTAATGGCGTCACCATCGTGGGCTATACCGATCTGCCTCGTCGCCTTCCCGGTCAGGCATCTCAGCTGTACGGCCAGAACATCGTGAACTTCTTCAAGCTCACCACCCCTGAAAAGGATGGTCAGCTGGTTTTAGATATGGAAGACGAGATCGTTCGTGGCGTCACCGTAACCCTGGAAGGCCAGATTATGTGGCCACCTCCTCCCGTGAAGGTCTCCGTGGCTGCCCCTGCCGCTCCCACCCCCGAAAAGGTGGAGCCCGAGCCTGTGGTCAAGGAGGAGAAGCCTGCCTGGAAGCGCTGGTGGTGGAAGATCGCCCTGGGCGTTCTGGCCGTGGCCTTGGTGCTGGCTGCCCCTGAGGAGCTGGCCGGCCACTTCTTCGTCTTCGAGCTCGCCTGCGTTGTGGGCTTCTACGTGATCACCAACGTGACCCACACTCTGCATACGCCCCTCATGTCGGTGACCAACGCCATTTCGGGCATCATTATCGTGGGTGCCTTGCTGCAGATAGGTTCTAGCAACCCGGTCATCGCGGCTATCGCCTTTGTGGCTGCCGTGCTGGCTTCCATCAACATATTCGGCGGATTCCTGGTTACTCACCGCATGCTGGGAATGTTCCAGAGGAGCTCTGAGGAATAATGGATATCCTGAACATGTCCTTCTCGGCAGGGGCTGGCGTACTGAATTTCGCCGATCACCTGCAGCAGCTGGCCTACTTGCTGGCCGCCATCCTCTTCATCCTGGCTCTGGCCAATCTGTCCCGCCAGAAGACCGCTCAGCAGGGCAATAACCTGGGCATTCTGGGCATGATCATCGCCCTGGTCTCTACGGTTCTGGTGGCAGTGCTGCAGGACGATAGCGCAGCCGTGCTCTGCATCGTCCTCATGGTGGTCGCCATGCTCATCGGCGGCTCCATCGGTGTGTGGAAGGCCCGCAAGGTACAGATGACCGCCATGCCCGAGCTGGTCGCCATGCTGCACTCCTTCGTGGGTTTCGCCGCCGTGCTGGTGGGCTACAACTCCTTCTTGGCTACCCCCGGTGCCGACACGGAGCTGAACGCCTTCCATATGGGCGAGGTCGGTCTGGCAGTCTTCATCGGTGCGGTGACCTTTACCGGATCTATCGTGGCCTATCTGAAGCTGTCGGGTAAGATCTCCGGTCGACCTCTGACCCTTCCCGGTCGCAATCTGCTGAACCTGGCCATGGTCATCGCCTCTATCGTGCTCATCGGTTGGTTCATCACCACTCGCGGTGTGGAAGCCGGCATTCTGCCTTTGGCCATCCTTACGGTGATCTCCCTGGTTCTGGGCGCTCATCTGGTGCTGGCCATCGGTGGTGGCGACATGCCCGTGGTGGTCTCTATGCTGAACTCTTACTCTGGTTGGGCGGCAGCCATGGCAGGCTTCACCCTTTCCAACGACCTGCTCATCATCACCGGCGCACTGGTTGGCTCTTCGGGCGCGTACCTGTCCTACATCATGTGCCAGGGCATGAACCGCTCCTTTGCATCGGTTATCCTGGGCGGCTTCGGATCTGATACCTCCTCTGCGGCTCCCGCCGAGGTGAAGGACTACGGCGACTACCATGAGACCTCCGCCGAGGAAGTCGCCAAGCTCCTGAAGGATGCCAAGCACGTGGTCATCACCCCTGGTTACGGCATGGCGGTGGCGCAGGCTCAGTTCCCGGTCGCTGACCTGACCAAGCGACTCATGGCTCAAGGCGTCGACGTGAAGTTCGGCATTCACCCTGTTGCAGGACGTATGCCCGGCCACATGAACGTGCTGTTGGCTGAGGCGAAGGTTCCTTACGACATCGTCTACGAGATGGATGAGATCAACGACGACTGGTCCGAGGTAGACGTAGTACTGGTCATCGGTGCTAACGATACGGTGAACCCCTCCGCTACCAACGAGCCCAATTCGCCTATCGCCGGCATGCCCGTGCTGCATGTATGGGAAGCCTCCCGCGTAGTGGTCTTCAAGAGGTCTATGGGCAATGCGGGTTACTCCGGCGTGCAGAATCCGCTGTTCTTTAACGACAACACCCTTATGTTGCTGAACGATGCGAAGTCCTCGGTAGATTCCATCCTCGATTACCTGTAGGGCTTCGGGATGGGGACTGAATAAAGGGCCTTGTCGCTGAGAGAATAAAAGCGCCTCCCCTCGTCAACTGGCGAAGGGAGGCGTTTTCTATGGGTTCTCAGGTGTAGAATATCAGGCGAGTAATTGCGCAAACGTGTGAGGGGGATTCATGTCCGAACTCCGTACCAAAGAGGTAGATGACTTTGCCTACGTCCTGTCTCAGATGCAGGACACTGATGAGATCTACGCATTGTTCGAGGACATCATGACGGTGCGGGAGATCAAGGAGATCTCTCAGCGCTTGGCCGTTGCCCGCATGCTCGATGCCGGCAAGTCCTATGCCGCTATCGAGAAGGACACCGGCGCCTCTGCCACTACCATCGCCCGCGTTTCTAAGGCCCTGAACTACGGTTCTGGCGGCTATCGCGCTGCCCTCGACGCCATGGCCAAGAAGGCCTAGCTCAGCAGGCTTACCGTCTCATCGGCGGAGATGATTTCCTTCAGCAGCTGAATGTAGCGCTGGGCGAGGGTGCTCAGCTTGCGCTCGTTGTGGGTCACGTAGCCCACCGTCATGGTCTCGTTGCTCTGCAAAGGGATGGCCACGATGCCCGACTGCATCTCTTGGGATAGCACACCGGTAGACAAGGTGTAGCCGCTTCCGCTGGTCAGCAGGTTGGTGAGGGTGCCGCGGTCGGAATAGGTGATGTTGCGCTTGTGGGGCAGGGAGCCGTAGGGCTCCTCGGCGAAGAAGAAGCTGTTAGAGGTTCCCTGTTCGAAGGAGTAGCGTGGGTAGTCTTCCAGATCGTCGAGGGTCAGGATGTCTTTGTCTGCCAGGGGATGCTGGGCGCCTACGAAGACGTGCACGCGGGCTTTGAACAGGGGTGTGAACTGCAGGTTCGCCTCTTCGAGGCAGCGGGTCATGATGCGTTCGTTGAAGCTGGATTCATACAGCACGCCGATTTCGGAGCGGAATTCCCGCACGTCGTCGATGATCTCTGAGGTGCGAGTCTCTCGCAGGGTGAAGTTGTAGGCGTCCTCATCGTGCTCTTCTACCAGGGTGACGAAGGCGTGCACGCAGAAGGCGTAGTGCTGGGTGGAAACGGACAGGCGGTTGTGCACGGCGCGGTTGGTGCGGCTGTAGCGGTTCTGCAGCAGGTCGGCCTGCTCGAGAACCTGGCGCGCGTAGCCTAAGAGCTCGGTGCCGTCGTTGGTGAGGGTGAGGCCGCGGTTCGACCGCAGGAAGACTTCGACTCCTAGCTCCTCTTCCAGTTCCTTAATGGCAACCGAGAGGGTGCTTTGGGAGACGAAGAGCTGCTGGGCTGCAGCGTTGAAGGAGCCGCACTGGGCCACTTCGAGAAGGTAGCGAAGCTGTTGCAGGGTCATTGCTATTCCTTTCCGGTGAAGGACGTTGGTTCGTTGTTGGGGGCCGCAGGTGCATCGTCGGGGCGCGGGGAGGCGCCGTTGGTGCGGGCGGGCTTGTCGTTCAGGAGGATGAGGCTGGCCACGATGGTCGCGGCGATGATGACCAGATTAGCGGCGAAGGTGAAGGTGAACCCGAAGGCTGAGATCACGTTGCCCCAGATGAAGGCGCCAGAGGCGAAGCCGGCGTCGTTGCCGATGTAGAAGGTGGCGCTGGCGGCTCCGCGGCGATGGTCGGGAGCGCGGCGGATAGACTCGCTGAGCAGCAGGGGCTGGGCGATGCCGCAGAAGATGCCGTAGCAGACGCCGGAGGCCAGAAGGGCTGGCGTGTTGTTGAAGATCATGAGCAGTGCGAAGCCCAATCCGCCAATGATCAGGCCGGGAATCATGAGAGTGTTGAAGGACAGGGTGTCGAAGGCTTTGCCCGCCACCATACGAAGGACCACCATGACCACGGCCGCCACGATGAAGAAGGCGTTGATTCCCTCTACCTGGGCGGTGGCGGCGTACAGGGAGATATAACTCATGTACAGGCTCATGGGGATGTACACCAGCACGGTGATGATGGCAGGGCGCACCGAGGCTTTCTCGATGTAGCGGAAGATGCCGCGAGGCTCGGCGCTGGTTGCGTTGGCGCTGGCGGCCTCTGCTTCGGTGGCTTCGTTGCTGGCGGCCTCGGCGTTGGCGACCTTGGTGCCAGCGGTCTCGGCGCCGGCGGTCTCAGTATCGGCGAGCTTGGAGCCCTGGGCGTCGTCGCTCCTCTGCGCCCTGGGAACCTTGGGGAGCTTGCAGGGGAGGATGCTGGCGAATGCCGCCAGGGCGACCACGGCGAAAGCTACGAAGAGCTCCGTGCGTCCTTGGGTGGCGAACCAGATGGCGATCATGGGGCCAAGGGCCATGGCCACGGCGTAGGCCATGCTCTGATAGCCCATGCCCTCTCCTAAGCGGCTGGCGGGGATGATGTCTGCCGCTGCCGCAGATCCTACGGTGATGATGGCGGAGAATCCCAGACCCATGAGGATGCGGCTGGGAATGAGTGAGTAGATGCTGGTGGTGAACAGGGCCAGGATGCAGCCGGCAAGGCTGATGAGGGCGCCCGCGGCGATGATGATCTTGCGACCGTGCTTGTCGGAGAGGTTGCCTACTACCAGGCGCGATGCTAAGGCGGTAAGGGCGAAGCAGCAGATGATGATACCGGTGACGGTGGAGGGCTCCCCGGCGTTTTCCACCAGGATCGCCACGCCGTTGTGCACGCCGTTTGCAGTGATAGATCCGCAGAAGGTCACCACCATCATGAGGATGAAGGTGAGGGTGAACAGGCGCTCACGGTGCTTCGTATCGGTCATAGGTTGGTGCTCCTTGTTGGTTTCGTAGCGCGTTTGCCGCTATGAATTGGGTTCATAACGCCATGAGTTATTCTGATGCTTTAGCTACCTAAAGTGCTATAGGAAAAACCGATAACAGGCTACCAGAAAGGGGTAACGCCCGCGGGGTTTTCCTGGGGGAAACTTTTCTCTATGATTCCAACTATTGAAAAACGGGGCATGTAGCCCCAGCTTGCAAGTGAGAAATCAGTTAAGCATGAAACAGAAAGGATTCCTACCATGGAATTGACTCGTGTTAAGAGCAAGGTCGCAGCTCTCGCAGCTGCTGCCGTTCTGGCTGTAGGCTGCGTAAGCCTGACCGCCTGCGGTTCTAACGACTCCGCACCTTCCGGCGAGGATGCCGTCATCACCGTTGGCGCATCTCCTACCCCTCACGCTGAGATCCTGACCAACGCTGTTGCCCCTATCCTCGAGGAGCAGGGTTACACCCTCGAGGTCACTGAGTTCCAGGATTACGTGCAGCCTAACACCGCTGTCGAGAACGACGAGCTCGATGCCAACTACTTCCAGCATGTGAACTACCTGAACTCCTTCAACGAGGAGAAAGGCACTCACCTGGTAAACGCTGGCTATGTTCACTATGAGCCTTTCGGTTTGTATGCCGGCAAGTCCTCTGACCTGAGCAACATCGCCGATGGCGCTACCATCGCTGTTCCTAACGACACCACCAATGAGGCTCGCGCTCTGCTCCTGCTGCAGCAGGAGGGCCTGATCGAGCTGGCTGAGGGTGCCGACATCACCGCTACCGTGAAGGACATCACCTCTAATCCTCACAACCTTGAGTTCAAGGAGCTCGAGGCAGCCCAGGTTTCCCACGCTCTTGAGGACGTAGACTTCGCCATCATCAACGGCAACTACGCTCTGCAGGCTGGTCTGAGCATCTCCGACGCTCTGGCTATCGAGTCTAACTCCGGCGTTGTTGCTGAGCAGTACGGCAACATCATCGCTGTAAAGGACGGCAACCAGGATTCCGACAAGATCAAGGCTCTGGTTGCAGCTCTGCAGTCCGACGAGGTTAAGCAGTACATCGAGGAGACCTACAGCGGAGCAGTTGTTCCTCTGGACCTCGAGGTGCAGTAAACTTACTTCCTCGTATAGGAACCCTATGAATGAGCGGTGCGCTGCTTTCGGGCGGCGCACCGTCGTTGCGTTTCTGAAGTCGGTTGCCCAAAGGAGCCTGCGGGCTGTTTGGGGCAGGTGTCTTCCAGACTAGAAGGAACCAAATGATAGAGATTAAGAACGTAGACAAGATCTACGAGACCAAGGAGGGCAAGTTCCAGGCCCTTCACGATGTGAGCCTCACCATCAATGATGGCGACATCTTCGGCATCATCGGCGAGTCCGGTGCCGGCAAGTCGACCTTGGTGCGCTGCATCAATCTGTTGGAGCGTCCTACCGCCGGTCAGATCGTGGTAGATGGCGTTGATGTCACGGGCTATACCGGCTCTCAGCTGAACACCTTCCGTCACGATATCGGCATGATCTTCCAGAACTTCAGTCTCTTTCAGCAGCAGACGGTGCTGAAGAACGTCACCTTCCCCCTCGATGTGCGCGGCGAGGACTCCAAGAAGTCCCAGGAGCGCGCTCGGGAGCTTCTGGCCATGGTGGGTTTGGAAGGCAAGGAGGGTCGCTATCCCTCAGAGCTTTCCGGTGGACAGCAGCAGCGTGTGGCCATTGCTCGCGCTTTGGCCAACAACCCCAAGTTCTTGCTGTGCGACGAGGCCACCAGCGCCCTCGACTCTCGCACCACCATTCAGATCCTCGATCTGCTGCAGGACATCAACAAGAAGATGGGCGTCACCCTGGTGGTCATCACCCATGCTCTTTCCGTGGTAGAGCAGATCTGCAACCGCGTGGCCGTCATCGATAAGGGCGTCATTGTGGAGCAGGGCGAGGTGGCCGACGTGTTCTCGAACCCTCAGTCCGAGGCGGCGCAGTTCCTGCTGCAGCATACGGCTGTAAGCTCCACCATCACCATGAAGAAGGAGGCCTAGCATGGATGTCATCTCGACCTTCATCGCCGACTACGGCCAGCTGTTCGTAGACGGCACCATCGACACCCTGATCATGACCTGCGTGTCCTGCTTCTTCGCCTACGTGATCGGTCTGCCCATGGGCATCGCCTTCCATGTGACCACGCCGAACGGTCTGCATCCTATGAAGGTGGTGAACACGATCCTGGGTTGGATCATCAACATCGGTCGTTCCATCCCCTTCATCATTCTGCTGGTCGCCCTGATTCCGTTCACCCGTCTCCTGGTGGGCACTTCCCTGGGCATCTGGGGCGCTATCGTTCCTCTGACGGTTTCCGCAGCTCCTTTCGTGGCGCGCATCGTCGAGCAGAGCCTGGCGGAGTGCGATCCCTCTCTGGTGGAAGCTGCTCAGGCCTTTGGCGCATCGAATACTCAGATCATCTTCAAGGTCGTTCTGCGTGAGACCCTGCCTTCCCTGGTTCGCGGCGTTGCCATTACCTTCGTGAACCTCTTCGGCTACACCGCTATGGCCGGCGCTGTTGGTGCAGGCGGCCTGGGCGACATCGCCATTCGCTACGGCTATCAGCGTTGGGTCACCGAGGCTATGGTTGTGGCCATTATCCTCTGCGTGATTCTGGTCATCATCTTCCAGACCTTCGGAGACTGGCTGGCTCGCAAGGTCGACCATCGTCGTCGCGCATAGGGAGGACGCTAGCGCGAAATCTCCTTGGTTCGTGAACGAGGCCGGGTGCTCGAAAGGGTGCCCGGCTTTTTGTTGCCCTGGGGCGCGGTGGGCGCGGCTTTGAAAGGGCGAGCGTGCCTGACTGGCGTGCTGGAGTTGGCGAACGTGCTTTGGCGCGGTGGGCGTTCAGGAAGTTCTTTTATTGAACTGTCGCATAGATTTGTTGGGTTTTTGAAGATTTGCGCAAATAGAAGCGCATTCTATGGGCAATGGTACCCATATGGGGCAAGAACGAATCTATGCAGTGGTTTTTATGCATTCGTGAGGCTACGATGAAATTCCAGTTAGGTGCAGGTTGTATTCCGCTGAGATTCCCGTGAGGTATGGCGGCCTCGTCGGTGCGGGAATGGGCAGCTCACCTGCCTGAGGAAGGAAATTGAACATGAGCAAGTCCGTTCTGCTGCAGCGTGGGGGCACGCTGCTCGTTGCGTTGGTGGCTACACTCGCGGTGGCTTTCGCGGTATGCCTGTCGCCCGCAACGACTCAGGCTCAGGCCGCCGATAGCCTGAATGCCTCCTATTCCACGAAATCCGGCTCCTTTAAGACCGTGAGCATGGGCAAGACTGCAGGAAGCACTTCGTCTTCCGCAAAGGCCCTGTTGGCTGTGAAGGTTTCTAAGAAGAGCAAGCTTTCCGGCAGCGTGTCCTACTCTGTGTACTGCAAGGGCAAGAAGTACTCCGCCTCTAACGGAAAGGCTGCCGGCAAGAAGGTCGCCATGCAGGCCATGACCGTGAAGCTGTCGAAGTCCCTGGGCAAGAAGTACGACGTGTACTATCGCGTGTACGTGAAGGGCTATGGCTGGCTGTCCTGGGCCAAGAACGGTGCCAAGGCCGGTACCAGCGATAAGGGCAAGTACGTCACCGCATATCAGGTGAAGCTGGTTAAGAAGAAGGGCAAGGCTCCTTCCGGAACTTACACCGGCGGTACCTATGTGAACAGTGCGTTTTTTGGTCTCACCGGCAACTTGAAGGCTGACAGCATCATCGCCACTACGGCGGGATCGAAGAGCCTGAACAGCTGCCTGTCTTGGGTGGCGAGCAACGTGGTCGACTCTAACGGCAACGTTTCGAACCTGAAGAGCACGTCTAACCTGAAGAAGGCCGCCATCCGCGCCTTCAACGACAAGAAGGGCGATTGCTATAACTTTACGGCCGCTATGTACTATCTAGCCAAGTACAAGGGCTACAAGGTGAAGGCCATCGATGGCCAGCGTGGCACCTGCCTCACATCCGCAAAGTACTCCCTGGTAGACGGCTACCTGGTAGATTCTGCGGGTACCGCCTATAACGAGGACGCCTATGCTGATGGCGCGGTTGTGGAAGTGCAGGATCCCCTCCTGAACCGTGGCTACTGGGTAGTGGATGGCGCTGTTCCCCTGCGTTATTCCACGTATAGCTGGTGCGAGGTTGTGGTGAATGGCCAGACCCTCATCTATGACCCCACCTATGAGCGTACCTGCAAGTATCTTTACAAGTTCGCCTCTGGCTCGTACAAGGCCTACGGCATGACCTATGACTACGCAGCTGCTCATGCGCTGAGCGCTGATCCTACGGTGGCTCCGAGAACTCAGGCCTACCGTAAGTAGCGAAAGGATCGTTTCTCCGTGAAAAATGCTCTGATGGGCATGAGGACTGCGGTGGTGGCATTTGCCGCCGCAGCCCTCTTCGCGTTGTCTGGTTGCGGTATGGGAAATGCCGGAACCATTGGCAACGACGATGCCTCTACCTCTATAGCTCTTACCAACGAACTGGGCGCTCCCGTTTGCTCCGTGAACGTACGCGAGCAGGGCAAGGACTCTGGCGGGGACCCGCTGCCTCAGTCTGGCTACCTTAATGAGGGCGCTACGGCCCAGCTGAAGGTTGATGCCGCCGCCGGCACGCTGTATGACGTGACCTTGGCTTGCATTAATGGCGCGACCTATGAGCTGCATGGGGTTCCTTTAGCCGACGTGCAGGACGCCTTTGCGAAGGTAAGCCCCTCGACGGGTTTGGGGTATCTGACCTACACCAGCGTGAAGCTGGGGGACGAGATTAATACGCTCCCTGACGAGAAAGCCTTCAGCGAGAAATCGGCCTACGAGGCTTCCCTGGTGAAGGTTTCCTTCACGTCGTCTCACGCCACGGTGACCGTGGGTAAGAAGAGCTGCAAGGGTTCCTGCAGCCTGAAGGTGGTAGGAGGCAAGAAACTCACCTTCACGGTGAAGGCTCAGGATGGCTATGAGATCAGCAAGGTGACCGCCACCAGTGCCGGCGCCAAGGTAAAGGTGAAGAGGACTTCCTCCGGCGCCTATCGCATCAGCGCCGATGACGTGGCCAGCGGCCTGACCATCAAGGTGACTGCCAAGAAGGTGCAGACCGAGCAGAATACCTGGAACGACAACCAGTACTACACCTACAACCAGGGCGGATCCGGCACCGACGATGCAGGATCGGGCAATGACTCCGGCAGCGGCTCTGGCAGCAAGGCTGACAGCGGCCCTGCCAAGCCTTCCAAACCAACCCAGCCTACCGAGCCCTCCGATTCCGGTACCGGCGACAATTGCTTCGACCTCTAGGAGGGACTATGAGCGAGTTTCTAGATTCGGTCCTTTCCTGGGCGGAGAAGACCCCCGATGCCGTTGCCTATGAGAACACCAAGGGCGAGCGCCTGACCTATGGCCAGCTTGCTCAGAAGTCTGCGGCATTGGCCTGCTATCTGCAGAATGCCTGCGAGGAGAAGGCCCCCGTCATTTTGTACGGTCACAAGGGAGCCGCCATGGTGGTGGGCATGTTCGCTTGCATGCGCAGTGGCCATGCCTACGTGCCCATCGACGTCTCGTTTCCCGCAACCCGCATTCAGCTCATCGTGAACCAGCTGCCCGACGTGGCGGCGCTGTGCACGGAGCCAGTAGGGGAGGAAAATCCCCTGGCCAGCCTTGCTGGTGCGGTCTCCCCTGAAGGTTTGGAAGAAATCTGCGCCGAGCCTGTGTCCGATGAGGCGCTGGCTGCTCTGCGGCCCATCTCCGGAGACGATGGTCAGTACATCCTGTTCACCTCGGGTTCTACCGGAACCCCGAAGGGCGTGGTGCAGCGGGCAGAGAGCATCGACCTGACCAGCCGCTACTTCCGTACCCTTCTCCCTGAAGGGGAGGGCTTGGTGTGCTTTAACCGGGCGCCCTTCTCCTTCGACCTGAGCATCTTCGACTTCCTCATGGCCCTGCCGTGCGGTCATACCATGTTCTCCCTCGAGAAGAATGTGGAAGAGAGTCTGGCCCAGACCTTCGACGCTTTGGCAGGGGCAGGGGTGAACGTGTGGGTTTCTACCCCGTCCTTCCTGAACATGTGCCTGACGGATCCGTCCTTCTCCCCGGAGCTCTTGCCCCAAGTGAAGGTCTTCATCATGTGCGGCGAGACCCTGCATAACGCCACGGCTGCGACCTGCTTGCAGCGCTTCTGTGAAGCCAGCCTGGTGAACATGTACGGTCCCACGGAGACCTGCGGCGCAGTGACCCATAGCTACATCACGGCGGATATGGCCGCAGACCCAGCGCCCCTGCCGGTAGGCCGTCCCAGCGCCTACTCCCAGATTGTTATTGCCGACCCCGAGACCTTGCAGGAGGTACCTGCTGGCGAGCGGGGCGAGATCCTCATCTTGGGAAACACCGCAGCTGCCGGCTATTACGGTGACGAGGAGAAGACCAAGGCCGCTTTCTTCCTGCGGGAGAATGCCCGGGGAGAGCTTGCTCGCTGCTATCGCACTGGTGACGAGGGCTACCTCGATGACCAGGGGGTTCTGCAGTATTGCGGCCGCTTCGACCTTCAGCTGAAGGTGGGTGGCTACCGCATAGAGCTGGGGGATATCGAGGAGAACCTGGCCAGCCTGCCACAGGTGGCGGCTTGCTGCGTGCTGCCCGTATCCCGCAACGGCATGGTGTCCTCCCTCTGCGCTCATGTAGTTCCCGAGGCCGGTATCGCCGGTGACCGTCATCTCACCAAGGCTTTGAAGGAGGCCCTGAAGGAGCTTCTTCCCGCCTATATGATTCCCCGCACCTTCGCCTATCACCAGGCGCTGCCTACCAACGTGAACGGCAAGGTCGACCGTAAGGCTCTGGCGGCAGAGTCCGACAAGCCGTCCGCTCGTGGCGGTGCGGCGGCTGCTCCCGATGCCGAGGCTGGTGCGGCAACTGCCCGTAACGCCGGGGTTGGCGCAGCGGAAGGAGGGCGCGGCTGATGTCCTTCTACATCGATCCCGCCTTCTTCATCATTGTGGGCGTTGCCATGGTGCCAGCGGTGCTGCTGGGTCTTCAGGGCAGGGCCAGCAAGACCTATGGCCTGGGCCTGTCTCTGGTGATGCTGGGCTTCCTGTTCTGCCGTGACCTGGGCGGCTTGGCTGCCTTCGCCGTGTTTCTGGCAGTGTCCTGCGGCGCGGCGTTCGCCACCCTGCATTGGTTCACCGCCGAGGATCCCCGTCGCATCCTGAAGTATCGCCTTGCGTTGGTGGTGGCCCTGTTGCCCTTGGTGTCCGCCAAGGTGTCCGCCGTCTTCGACGCCAATATCCTGGGATTCCTGGGCATCTCGTACCTGACCTTCAAGTCCGTGCAGGTCATCATCGAGATTCGCGATGGCCTCATCACCCAGATGAGCTTCGCCGACTACCTGTACTTCCTGGTGTTCTTCCCCGTGTTCACCTCGGGCCCCATCATGCGCAGTCGCGACTTCATGGCTCAGATCGCCGAGCCTCCCGACCATGATGAGTATGTGGGCCTCCTGGCGAAGGGCCTGGGCTGGTTCGTGAAGGGCGTGGTGTACAGCTTCCTTTTGGCCGGCATCTTCCACTGGCTTCTGTGGTTCGGCCCCTCGGCCATCGGAACCGCCACCACCTCTGACGCGGTGCTCGCTGCCCTCGTGCAGGGTCTGTGCTACGGCCTGTACCTGTTCTTCGACTTCGCAGGCTACAGCCTCATGGCCATGGGCGTGGGCGCTGCCATGGGCGTGCGGGTGCCCGCCAACTTTAACGCCCCCTTCGCCAGCCTGGATATCAAGGACTTCTGGAATCGCTGGCACATCACCCTGTCCTTCTGGCTGCGCGACTACGTGTTCATGCGAGTGAGCCGGGTGGCGGTGAAGCGCAAGTGGTTCAAGGACCGCGCCTACACGGCCTGCCTGGGCTTCATGTGCAACATGACCCTCATGGGTTTGTGGCACGGCCTCACCGTCGACTACATCGCCTACGGCATCTACCATGGCCTGCTGCTGAGCATCTGCGAGCTCTACCAGCGCAAATCTAAGTTCTACAAGGCTCACAAGAAGGAGACCTGGTACAAGGTCCTGTCCTGGTTCATCACCATGGTGGCAGTGTTCTTCGGCTTCGCCTTGTTCAGCGGACAAGTAACCACCCTCGTGTTAGGAGCAATGAATGTCTAAGGAAGCAACCTCCCAGGAGATCCTCGATCTGGTGTGCGAGATCTGCGGCGATGACTGCGTGTATGACGAGCTCGACCTCGATCTGTTCGAGGAGGGCCTCTTCGACTCCCTGGCCGCCATCGAGTTTCTGGTGGAAGTAGAGGAGCGCTTCGGCGTTTCCATCGCTCCTACGGAGCTTGAGCGCCAGGAGATGAACACGCCTCAGAAGATCGTCGATCGCATCATGGAGCGTCTGTAGCCCATGACCAAGCGCTCGGAACATAGCCTGAGCCCCAAGGTCTTGCTGGGCGGCGTGCTGGCAGGTGTCGCTCTCTTCGGAGCGGTGGTGGCCGGTGCCGAGGCCCTGTTGCCCAGTCAGAGCCATGTCGATTCTCAGAAGAACTACGGCTACGTGTACTCGGGAGCCAAGTCTTCGAGTGTGGAATTCAACCTGCTGGGGAATGGGGACAACTCCTACCTCTTGTTCGGGTCCTCGGAGCTTTCTACCTCTGCATCGGCGGTGCCGGAAGTGCCCGCCAAGGTGATGGCCACCTACGATTTCGGCTACGACCTGACCTATGTGGGCGAGGCCTACGATCAGAGCCTGTGGCATGCCATGGCTCTGGGTGCCTATGCTCCTGCCTACGATAAGTCGAAGGCCGTCATCATCGTGTCCCCTGGTTGGTTCTCCGACGGAGGCCTTGATGCGGACACCTTCGGCCTGCGCTTCTCCTACAGCTTGTATCGCCAGTTCTGCGAGAACCCTGCCATCTCTCAGGAATCGAAGGACTACCTGGCCTGGCGCTTGGCGCAGCAGGGCATTGATGATTCCACCATTCAGGCAGGACTGCGAACCCTGCCTCAGGATTACCTGAACGATGCGGTCATGGCCTTCCAAGACGACCTGACTTTGCGCCAGGAGCTGGTGGAAGTGCGGAATCAGGGCTCTGAGCCGGCGGAAAAGCAGCCAGCCCCGAGCTTTGACGAGCTTTACGCCCAGGCCCGTGCCGATGCCGCTGCGGTGAGCAGCAACGACTGGGGTATTCAGGACGCCTACTACGAGCAGAAGATCCTGCCCAGCCTCGATAGGCTGAAGGACATGCACGCTGACGAGACCTATACCGACACCCCTGAGTACGACGACCTGACCTTCTTTTTGAAGGTGGCTCGGGAAGTGGGGATCGAACCTTTGGTGGTGGTGTCGCCCATGCAGGGAGACTTCTGCGACTGGGAGGGCATCAGCAAGGACGCGCGGGACAGGTGCTACAGCCGCATTCGGACCATCTGCCAGCAGGCTGGTGTGGAATGCGCCGATTTCTCCGACCGCGAGTACCAGCGTTACTTCATGTGCGATCCGGTGCACTTCGGTTGGGTTGGCTGGGTTGCAGTAGAGGAGGCCATAGATGACTTCATTGCGGGATAAGGCCTGGGAGCTGCTGCAAGCGCACCCGGCTCTGACCTTGGTGCTGTTGGCGCTGGTGGTAGCCGGAACCCTGGCCCTGACCTTCTGGTTCGTGGTGTTCTCCGGCTTGGCTTCCTCGGCGGACTTCATCTACAGCCAGTTCTAAGGCTTCAGTTGTGCGGATTGTCGCCGCAAGGCGTTTTTTATGAGAGAGGAGAGAGTCATGATGCAGGAAGCGATGCAGATGGAAAGCTCTCGGACGTGGGGTGCGAAGACCCACAGCGTGAGGCGAGCAGGTGTAGTGGCTGCCTTCATGGCGCTGGTTGTTGCGCTGTGCGTAGCTATGGCGGGTCCGGTGACCCAAGCCCAGGCGGCGGTGCCTTCTTCCGCCAAGGCCATCAGCGCTCAGGGTACTTGGGTCACTAGCAATTCGAAGGTGTACTACAAGTACGATGGCAAGAAGGCCACGGGCTTGGTGAGCATCGGGCAGAAGACCTACCTGTTCAGCAGCTCCGGCGTGCAGCAGAACGGCTGGCGCAAGGTGGGCAGCACCTATCGCTACTTCGCCATGGGCAACGGCGCTAGTGGTGCCATGGCCTATTCCAAGGTGGTAAACGGCGTGAAGCTTGGCAGCACCGGTGCGGCATCGGTCAGCAATGAGACGGTGCGGGACGAGCTGAAGACCATGGTGCGGGCCCAGACCCTCCTCGACTCCTTGGCGAAGCCCACTGATTCCAAACCAACGAAGCTCAGGAAGTGCTTCAACTACCTGAAGAGCAACAAAATCACCGAGCGGGTGCTGCACGGCTGGACGTCCGCTTCCGGCTGGCATCGCCTCTTCGCCAACCAGATCTTCATTAAGAAGGCCGGCGACTGCTATTCCATGGGATGCGCCATGGCCTACCTGGGCAATGCCATTGGCTACAAGAAGTGCGAGTGCGTGTCCTCTGGCGGCCATGGTTGGGCCCGCATTAACGGCTTGGTGTACGACCCCGAGTGGTCTGCCCATCATCCCCACGACTACTACGCCGTGAATGGCCGCTATCGGGACATGAACTACGCCCCTAACAGCGCATACGTGGTGAATCTGAGCCGTACCACCGTCTGGAAGGGAAAGGCCTTGAAGACGACCTCTTCTGCTAAGACCGGTCTGGTGAAGAAGGGCGATTACTACTATTACTATTCCACCTCCGGCAAGATGGCGAAGAGCGCCTGGAAGACCGTGGGCAGCAAGAAGTACTACTTCGGCTCTGACGGCAAAGCGGTGAAGGGCTCGAAGAAGATCTCCGGCACCTACTACATCTTCAACAGCAAGTGCACTCTTTCCACGGGGTCCGGCACCCATCTGGTGACGGTGGGCTCCTCGAAGTACCAGGCCACCAAGAGCGGCAAGGCCAAGAGCGGCTGGAGCTCCGACAAGCGCAAGTACTTCCAGAAGAGCGGAAAGATGACCACGGGCATCGCCCTGGTGTCGGGAAAGCTCACCTACTTCACCAGCTACGGCAATAAGAACGCGGACAAGTCGAAGGCTCTGCAGACTGCGGCGGCAAACACCTCCGACGCCAGCAAGCTGCTGTCCCTCATGGGCACTCCCAAGAAGGTCCTGAAGCAGGATGCCTGCGTTCCCACCCAGTGCCCCAACGGCCATTGGCATGAGGACTGCGTAGATGGCGTGTACACCTACAGCAACGTGACCATCTGGACGGTCATCGTGCAGTGCGGTGACGAGACCTTCGAGAGCATCGCGGAAATCGCCTAGGGGTATAATCCCCCGTGACACACGGCGAAAGGATGTGCACATGGAACGTAAGAACGCATGGAAGACCTATACCGATGAGGAGATTGCGGAGCTGAACGACCTCTGTGATGACTACATCGAATTCATCAGCACCTGCAAGACCGAGCGTCTGTGCTGCTCGCGAGCTGAGGCTATGGCCCGCGCCGAGGGTTATCGCACGGTGCAGGAGATTCGCTCGGCAGGGGAGACCCTGAAACCCGGCGACAAGGTGTACGCGGTGAACTACGGCAAGGGCATCATCATGGCTCAGCTGGGCACCGACTCCCTGGAGTCCGGCGTGAACATTCTGGGCGCTCACATCGATTCCCCTCGTATCGACATCAAGCAGAACCCGGTGTACGAGGCTGACGACTTCGCCCTCCTCGACACCCATTACTACGGCGGCATAAAGCAGTACCAGTGGGTCACCATGCCCCTGGCCCTGTACGGCGTGGTTGCTAAGACCGACGGCACCGTGGTGAACGTGGCGGTGGGCGACGACCCCGCTGACCCCGTCTTCTGCATCACCGACCTGCTGCCTCACTTAGACAACGACCAGATGAAGAAGGGCACTGCCAACTTCATCGAGGTAGAGGACCTGGATATCCTGGTGGGTGGTCGTCCTCTGGTCATCGACGACAAGGACGAGTCCGAGGACGCCAAGGCCGCCGCGAAGGAGCCTGTGAAGGCCCTGCTGCTGAGCGTGCTGAAGGAGCGCTTCGATATGGAAGAGGAGGACTTCCTTTCCGCCGAGCTGGAAATCGTCCCCGCCGGCCCTGCTCGCGACCTGGGCTTCGACCGCTCCATGGTCATCGGCTACGGTCAGGACGACCGTGTCTGCGCCTACACCTCTCTGGTTGCCCAGCTCGAGGTGGAAGAGCCCAAGCGCACGGCGCTGACTATCCTGGTAGACAAGGAGGAGATCGGCTCCGTGGGTGCTACGGGCATGACCAGCCGTTTCTTCGAGAACTTCATGGCCGAGGTACTCGATTTGGCAGGCGAGACCGGAGACCTGGCTCTTCGTCGCTGCTTGGCGAATTCCAGCATGCTGTCCTCTGATGTGTCCGCTGCCTTCGATCCTCTGTACGCTGCCGCCTTCGAGAAGAAGAACGCCGCATTCTGCGGTCGCGGCATCGTCTTCAACAAGTTCACCGGCGCTCGCGGCAAGAGCGGAAGCAACGACTCTAACGCCGAGTACGTGGCCGCCGTTCGTCGCGTGATGGAAGAGGGCGGCGTTGCCTACCAGACCGCCGAGCTTGGCCGCGTGGGCTTAGGCGGCGGTGGCACCATCGCCTATATCCTGGCGGAGTACGGCATGAATGTCATAGACTCCGGCGTGGCGGTGCTTTCTATGCATGCTCCCTGGGAGGTCACCAGCAAGGCCGACATCTACGAGGCCTACAAGGGCTACAAGGCCTTCCTCGATCTGATGGATTAGCCGAGCTGGCCTAGGTGGTCGGACCTGAATTGGCCAAGGCGGCGGGGTCTGCCGCTGTTCGGCGAGGTTGGTCGACGCTTGGTGAGGAACTTCAATGCCGATGGGGCAGGGTCTTTGACCCTGTCCCATTTTTTTCGGGATAAGGCGGGTTGCAGGGAAAACGCGTTCTATAATGTGAATAATTTTTTTTTCAGCCCTATTGCATGAAAAGGAGTTCTCATGGCATTCATCTTTGAAGAGCCATCTCGTACTTTTAATGAGTACCTGTTGGTCCCAGGCTATTCTTCCGCAGAGTGCACCCCTGCCAACGTCAGCCTTAAAACCCCGCTGACCAAGTTCCGTAAGGGTGAGGAGCCTGAGATCTCCCTTTCCATCCCTATGGTTTCCGCAATCATGCAGGCCGTTTCCGACGATGGCATGGCTGTTGCTCTGGCCACCGAGGGCGGTCTTTCCTTCATCTACGGCTCTCAGACCATCGAGGATGAGGCCGCAATGGTTCGCCGTGTAAAGGACTACAAGGCCGGCTTCGTTGTATCCGTGGCAAACCTTTCCCCTGACATGACCCTTGCTGACGTGCTCGAGCTGAAGGAGCAGTGCGGTTATTCCACCATGCCCGTCACCGAGGATGCCACTCCTAACGGCAAGCTGCTGGGCATCGTCACCAGCCGCGACTACCGCGTCTCCCGTATGGATCCTGCTACTAAGGTTTCCGAGTTCATGACCCCTCGCGAGAAGATGGTGGTTGCTCCTTCTTCCACCACGCTGAAGGAGGCCAACGACATCATCTGGGACAACAAGCTGAACAGCCTGCCCCTGGTAGATGAGAACGACAACCTGGCTTACCTGGTGTTCCGCAAGGACTACGACGCTCACAAGTCTAACCCCCACGAGCTCCTCGACGAGCACAAGCGCTATATGGTGGGCGCAGGCATCAACACCCGCGACTACGCTGAGCGCGTTCCCGCTCTGGTAGAGGCCGGCGCAGACGTACTGTGCATCGACTCCTCCGAGGGCTACTCTCAGTGGCAGGCCGACACCTTGAAGTGGATCCGCGACCACTACGGCGACGATGTAAAGGTCGGCGCTGGTAACGTGGTAGATGGTGAGGGCTTCCGCTTCCTGGCCGAGGCTGGCGCTGACTTCGTGAAGATCGGCATCGGCGGCGGCTCCATCTGCATCACCCGTGAGCAGAAGGGCATCGGCCGTGGTCAGGCTACCGCTGTTATCGACGTTGCCAAGGCTCGCGATGAGTACTTCGAGGAGACCGGCATCTACGTGCCTATCTGCTCCGACGGCGGCATCGTACACGACTCTCACATGACGCTGGCTCTGGCCATGGGCGCTGACTTCCTCATGCTGGGCCGTTACTTCGCTCGCTTCGACGAGTCTCCTACCAACAAGGTGAACGTGAACGGCACCTACATGAAGGAGTACTGGGGCGAGGGCTCTGCTCGCGCTCGCAACTGGGCTCGCTACGACCTGGGCGGCGACAAGAAGAAGCTGTCCTTCGTCGAGGGCGTCGATTCCTACGTTCCCTACGCAGGCAGCCTGAAGCACAACGTCGATCAGACCCTGGCCAAGATTAAGAGCACCATGTGCAACTGCGGCGCTCTCACCATTCCTGAGCTGCAGCAGAAGGCTAAGCTCACCGTGGTCAGCTCTACCTCTATCGTTGAGGGTGGCGCTCACGACGTTCTGCTGAAGAGCAGCACCGACAACTAATACTTAGGAGTTTTCTTCGTGCTCGAAGAGCTGCAGAAAATTCTTGCCGACCCCTTCTCCGCCTCTTTGGCGGAGAAGGTCGTTGTTGGCGTCTGCGTGATCATCATCACCTATGTGGCCCAGAAGTTGCTGGGCAACTTTGTTCATAGGGTCCTGCGCCATGATGAGGTAGATATCCCCGCTAACAGCGTCCTGGTGAACATCGTGCGCGGTGTGGTGATTTTCCTGGGCATCGCCTTCCTGCTGCAGATGTGCTTCCACCTTGATGTGACGGCTATGGTGGCAGGTCTGGGCGTCGTGGGCATCGCCGTGTCCTTAGGTATGCAGGACACTTTGTCCGACTTCATTTCCGGCGTGCTCATCTCCCTGAACGGCGTGGTGGTCTCCGGTGACTACGTGCGCGTGAACGGTGTGAACGGCAAGGTCCTCGACGTGAACTGGCGTGAGACCAAGATTCTCGATGTCGATGGTCACGTGCACATCATTCCTAATTCCACCATCTCTAATCAGGAGATCATCCACTTAAACGAGGTGGAACCAGTCACCGTGACCCTGCTGCTTCCCTTCTTCGACACTCCCGAGGAGATTGAGGCTCATTGTGCCAAGCTGAAGGAAGTGGCCACCGAGGCCGCCAGTGCTTTGGTGGAACTGAAGCGGGAGACGGTGGTTGCCTATACCGGCAGCAACTACGCTGGTGTTGAAGGTGTGGTGAAGGTGTACATCGAGGTGGGGTCTATCGACCCGCGTAAGGTGACCTCGGCGGTTATGAAGGCGGTGGCTCCCTATACTTCGCGGGAAGCCTGTTAGCGCGTGCTTGGGAAGCCTGGCTGCCTATGCACCTTGGAAGCCTGACGGCGCATGCGTTTTAGGAAACCTAGTAGCGTATACTGCTGGTTTGTGGGAAGGATACGGGTATGAGTGATGTGATCATCGTCGGGTGCGGCCGTGTGGGCTCGCAGCTGGCCAGCATGTTGGCCAGGGGCGACAACAACGTCACCGTCATCGACAGGGACGCTAATTCCTTCGCCAATCTGGGTCGCGACTTCAACGGCGCCAGCATTCGCGGCGTGGGCTTCGACGAGGACGTTCTCATTAAGGCCGGCATCGAAACCTGTGATTGCGTGGCGGCGGTAACCCAGTCCGACAGCACCAACCTCATGATCGCTGAGGTGGCTGACAAGCTGTATCACGTTCCTCATGTGGTGTGCCGTCTGTACGATCCCAAGCACGAGAACGCCTTTACGCAGCTGGGCATCGACTACGCCTGCGGTACCTCGCTGGTGACCCACAACCTGTACAACAAGATCGCGTCGGGGCACACGTCCTACGTGAAGATTTTCGATGAGTGCGAGCTCATGGAGTTCTCTTTGAACCTGCGGGAGTTCGACCGCAAGTCTATCCGCGTCCGCGAGATCGAGAAGGACCACGGCATTCGCATCTGCGGTTTCACTCGCGCTGGCGGAAGCATCGGTTCTATTCCCACCCCTGACTCCCTTCTGTATCAGGGGGATAAGATCTTGGCCATCGTTCGTCCCGAGCTGGTGCAGTCTATGCAGCGGTTCATGCAGTAAGGGGAGGTAGCGCGTGCACATTATCATCATGGGTGCTGGCAAGGTAGGCGAGTACCTGGCCCGTGCCAGTATCGATGCTGGCAACGAGGTGGTCCTCATCGAGACCGACGAGGAGCGCGCCTCCGAGATGGCCGAGGTTCTCACCAAGCGCTGCACCGTTCTGCACGGCGACGGCTGCGATTCTACGTATCTGCTCGAAGCCGGCATTGCCAACACCGATGTGTTCGTTGCCGCTTCCGGCCACGACGACAGCAATCTGGTCGCCTGCGAGCTGGCCCAGCGAGTGCATGAGGTGTCTCGTTGCATTGCCCGCGTGAACAACCCCAAGAATGTGCGCATCTTCCGCAAGCTGGGCATCGAGTCCGTTTCTTCCACAGTGCTCATCGCCCACATGATCGAGGAAGAAGCAGCTCTGGGATCCATGAACGCGGTCTCTACCCTGAACCAGAACGGCATCGGTTTGGTGGAATTCTCTATCCCTGCCTTCAAGGGTCACGACCCTGCCTTAGGCGTTATGGTGCAGGATCTGAATCTTCCCGAGAATTGCTCGGTGGTGGCCGTGGGTACGTCCGATGGCTTCAGTATCGCCACGGAGGAGACGGTGCTGCATCCTACGGATACGGTGGTCATGGCGGCGGAGACCGAGGCCATCCGCAAGGCCAGGCAAGTCATCAGGGGCTTGTAGCGCAGCGGTTGGTTCGAGCCTGGCTTGTGACCGCTGGGAAAGCCCCTATGGGCAATCGACGGGTCCTTCGGGGCTTATAGCCATACAATGTAAGCAAGTGCCTGCGCGGCTGCAGGCTTAACAAGAAAGGTGAATCTCATGATTGGTCGTTATACCCGCCCCGAAATGGGACGTATCTGGGAGATGGAGAACAAGTTCGCCATTTGGCAGGAGATCGAGATCCTGGCCTGCGAGGCTCAGGCCGAGCTCGGTCAGATTGGCATCACCAAGGAGGAGGCTGCCTACATTCGCGAGCACGCCAACTTCACCGTTCCCGAGATCGATGAGGTAGAGAAGGTCACCAATCACGACGTTATCGCCTTCAAGACCGTTATGGCCAACTATGTGAACGCCGACATCCCCGAGGGCGATCCTAAGCCTGGCCGTTGGATCCACTTCGGCATGACCTCCTCCGACCTGGGCGATACCGCTCTGAGCTACCAGGTGGTGCAGGCTCTCGACATCATCCTCGAGGACGTGAAGAAGCTCGGCGAGACCTGCAAGCGTCGCGCTTTCGAGTTCCAGGACGCCCTCTGCGTTGGCCGCACCCATGGCATTCACGCTGAGCCTATGACCTTCGGCATGAAGTTCGGCTCTTGGGCTTGGGCTCTGAAGCGCGCCCAGATTCGCCTGGAGCAGGCTCGTGAGATGAGCGCTACCGGCGCTATCTCCGGCGCTGTGGGAACCTATTCCAACATCGACCCCTTCGTAGAGCAGTATGTCTGCGAGAAGCTGGGTCTGACTCCTGACCCTCTGTCTACCCAGGTCATCGCCAGGGATCGTCACGCAGGCGCCATGTCCGCCCTCGCCGTGACCGCCAGCACTCTGGAGTCTATCGCCATGCAGGTTCGTCTGCTGCAGCAGTCCGACGTCATCGAGGCTGAAGAGCCCTTCACCAAGGGCCAGAAGGGTTCCTCCGCCATGCCTCACAAGCGCAACCCCATCACCGCCGAGCGCGTCTGCGGCCTGTCCCGCGTGGTGAAGAGCAACGCTCAGGTTGCCTACGACAACGTGGCCCTGTGGTACGAGCGCGACATCTCCCACTCCGGTGCCGAGCGCGTGGCTCTGGCTGACAGCTTCATCGCTCTCGACTACATGTTCGGCAAGATGCAGTGGATGCTCGACGGCCTGCAGACCTATCCCAATAAGATGGAGCACAACCTGTGGCGCACCAAGGGCCTCATTTTCTCCTCGAAGGTGCTGCTGGCACTGGTGCAGACCGGCATGACCAACGAGGAGGCCTACGTTATCGTGCAGCGTAACGCCATGGCTGTCTGGGAGGACATTCAGCAGGCAGTTGATGGTCCTAGCTATCGCGAGCGCCTTGAGGCTGACCCCGAAGCTGTGCTCACGCCTGAGCAGCTCGACGACATCTTCGATCCTTGGGCGTTCCTGACTCGCAAGGACGAGGTGTTTAAGCGCCTTGAGACTCTGGAGTTCTAAGCAGCGATTCCCTGATTAGTCTTTCGTATGTGGAAGGGCCCTCGACACCGCGGTGTCGGGGGCCCTTCTTCTCTTGCTCGCAGGTTTGCTCTATGCGGCTGTGATGGCTGGTGTTGTGCGCCGTGCCCGCTTACGGTATGTGGCTGCAGCGACTCGCTTTGCTCGGCTGCGATGACTCACTTAATGCAACCGTAGAAGCGGTAGAAGTCGCCCAGCTCTCCGTTGCGTTGGGGACCCCAGAGCTGAATGATGTTGGGACCCGAGGAGGTGTTTGCCTCGATGATGCAGGGACCCTCGTCGGTGAGCAGGACATCCCAGGCGATGAAGTTCATAAAGGGCAGCTTCTGGTGAAGGCCCACCATGGTGGCTTTCAGCTGATCCCAGTCGGGGACCATGCGACCTTTAAGCTGGGCGCCGGTGTCGGGATGTCGCTCCCAGGTGCCCGCCCGCTGCAGGCATTTCGCTTCGGAGAGCTCGCCGGTTTCCATATCTATATGACACACCAGGCCGCCTCTGCTGCCGTTGTCTACAGGAGCGGTCTGGTCGGTGCCGATGCGCTGCACCGCGAAGAAGGGACGGATGAGGCCGGTCTCGGGGTCGCGTAGGGTGATGAAGCGGATGGTGTTGCCGCTGTGGGGGTACAGGGAGCTTGCAAAGGCGCCCTGCTTCGCCTCACCGCTGAGAAACCAGCCATCGTGCCTGGTCAGGAAGTCGCTTATCTCCTCTTCGGAAGCCTCATCGCCGTCGATGCGGTAGCAGCTGCGCGCAGCGTCCCATTCCAGACGGAACACATCCTTGCCCTTGCCGGCTGCCAGAGGCTTCATGAACAGGGAGCCTTCCTGGTGCAGGAGCTGTAGGGCGTCGCTGACCTGGCAGTAGCCCTTCGAAGCGGAAGGGGTGGGGACAGCAGCGCCGTTTGCTGCGACGTCGGATGCATCGGTAGTGCCAGAAAGTGTGGAAGCGGCTGCATCGTTCGCCAGGTCACCGTACTTCTTCTCCCCATCGGCCAGCCAGACCATCTTGCCGCGATTCTTCTGCATGAAGACGGGAGGTACCTGAATGTACTGCCCTAAGACTTCGGTGGCGATGACCTTGTTGTTCAGCATCATGTCGTAGGGCTTGTTGATGTTGCGGCTGCGATACCAGTCGAACTCCGAGAGGTAGTCTCGCCTGTCATTGTGGGCGAAATCGTAGAGGTAGTACTGGTCGAGGGTGTAGCCGCCGCGCAGGGCCAGCCAGATCTTGCGCAGGGGGTTGTGACCGAAGTGGTCGGGGGCGAAGATGATGCGCCTCCACCAGAGGCAGAAGAGCTTCGCCTTCCATACGATGCGATTCAGGAGGGAGTCCATGGTTCTCCTTAAAGCTGTTGGGGCGTTGGGGTGTACGGACGGTTCGCGGGGCAGCTCTGGCGCTGGCTAAAGCTCAGACGTGGGATTCCCATTGCCGCCCAGGCTCTTAGTGCGTTTGGGTAGGCTCAGGAGCTTCCTGCAGGGAGCTTGGTCGTAGCCGCGATCCTTCTTCTTGGCGTCTAGGCGGCCCAGCAGGTAGGTGATGAGCTGAGGGTCTAGGACGTCGACGCGAGGGAAGTCCGGGAATCGGTTCACCTCGATGACCTTCACGCCCTCCTGGGTGATGGCCACGTCGAAGCCCAGGTATTCAAGCTGGGGAAGGGCTCGGGCGATGGAGAGCACCGTTTGGCGAGCCTGCTCCCAGCGGGGTATGAAGCCCTCGATGAGGACGCCGGTGTCGGGGTGATGGGGGCAGTCGATGAGATTGCCCTGGTCGATGCCGTCAAGGCGCTTCGCGTCGCCGTACCAACCAGTGTCGCAGTTCACTCGGGCCACCACGCCGCCGGCGGCCACGTTGTCTACGGCGCCGGACTGGGAGGAGCCAATGCGCAGGTAGGCGTTGCCGATACGGGGCTCGCGGCCATCGGGCTTGTACACGGTGATGCGAATGGTGTTGGTGGACCCTGGGTACAACGCCGCCAGTTCAGGATGGGTCTGCACGTACTCCGATACCAGGTAGGGGGTGTCGGGGTCGCCGAAGACGGCGAGAACCTGCTTTTCATCGGCGGGTTCGCCGTTCAGCCAGAAGCTCCCCTGATTCCAGGAAAGGGCGAAGAATCCCTCGCCATGGGATCCCTCGTGGGGCTTGCAGGCCAGGACGCCCTTCTCCTTGGCGAGGCGCAAGATCTCCTTGCCTGAGCTTCCATAGCCTGCAGGAAGGTCGGCTAGCGCCACGGCCCTCATGGTTCCCCCGCGGGTGCTGGTGAGATAGTAGTAGGCGGGGTAGGCCTCCCTATGGGCGGAATCGACGAGCTTCAGGGTGACCTTGTCCTCGAGCCAGGTGCGATAGCCGTTGTTGATGTGTCTGAGCCAGCGATACTCGAAATCGCTGATGTAGCTCTCCCAATTGTCGGGGGCGATGCCGTACTGGTTAAGGCGGAAGGACAGGAATCCGTGACGGTAGGCCCAGAGCTTCTTGCGCAGGCTGACGCCGTCTCCGCTGGTCAGATCGCGCATCACGTCACGAGGCCAGCGAATGCTCTGGTAGGGAACCAAGCCCTTCGGTGCTACCAGTCGCCCGAAGCGCTTGCGAATGGCCAGCTTTCCCACGTGCAGGAATTTCGTCGCCATGGCCTTGGCGTTTCGCTGCGCGCTGATCTTGGTGCGCAGGCGCCGCGTCAGGTAGCTCTGCAGCTCGGGGCAGAAGGGCATCACGGTGTTGTAGCGAGGGTTCGAATGAACGGCGATGATGTGGAAGCCCTTTGGGCTGACGTCCAGCTCGAACTCGGCGATCTCTATTTGGGGGACCTTGCGGCACATGGCGACGAGGGCGGTTGCGATGTCGTGCCAATGGGGAACGGTACCGGCGAAGGGCTGGCTCGCATCGGGGGCGACGCTGAAGCGGAGCATGCCGCCGGCAACGCTCTCGTCAGGGGTGCGCAGGCTTTGGAAGGATCCGTTAGAGGGGCTCACCTCGCTGTAGTAGCGGCGGATGAGAGAGGGGACCATGCTGGCGCCGCTTCCTCGGGGGTGGGTCCTGTGGGAGATGTCATCGACGCCCTGATTGGCGGCTTTGGCCATGAGGAGCTCCCGCTCCTGTCCGCTTGCCTGCAGGAGCTTGGCTTGCAGTTGGGGAACGGGATAGCCTACTTCCACCAGAGCTTGAGCAATATGGGGCCGATGACCGCCGTCGTTCAGCATGGTGACGCGAAGGGTTGCCATACCGCCAGGGGCAAGGGCGCCGAGGAATCCGCCATCGCGCTTGAACTCGAAGATGGCCAGGGGCTTTTTGCGACAGGTGTCCCGCAGCCAGGCCCAGAGGTCCTCGGCGCTCATAAGCTCGCCATCCAGAAGGAATCCGTCGGTGCCGGTGGCGTGCAGCGTCCAGTGGCCGTTCTTCGTCCAGGATGTGGGGGCAAGGGCCACGGTGCCGGTTTGCCTGAGCAGGGCATGCAGTCCTTGCACGGTGTGCTCCTGCTGGCGAGCTTGGTCGCTGAGGGGGATGAGGAAGGGCTCGCCGTCGCGACTGACGATGTGCAGATGGTGGGTCTCGAAGAGGCTCTGGAAGTCTGAGAACACTCGCAGGGTGGTGATGCGGTCGGCAAGCCACTTGCCGTAGACCTCGTTCAGGGGCTGCAGGTACAGGTAGTCTCGCTGGGACAGGGGCAGGGCTGTGGGGTCCGTCTGGGTGAAAAGCCCCGCCGAGCGTCCTGCCGCTGCCGAGAAGCCCTCCTTGTGGGCTCGGCGCTGCTGACGATTGCTCAGGGAAGAGGCCGCGGCGTTCTCCCTGTCGTGGGCGAGGATGCGAACCCAGCTGCGGGCTGCCGCTGCTGTGAAGCCTTCGGCACGCAGGAGGAAGGCCTGCAGGCGATAGCGCAGGCGCTTGTTGGCGGGAAGGGCCTTGAAGGAGAAGGGTGTCGCTTTTGGGAGGTCCTGGTCGTTAGGCAGGGAGGCGATGCCGTAGCTGGGGTGAGTCTGCAGGAAGGATTGGTAGTCGGCGGGGCTGTTGATATCCATGACGGCGTCGTCGAGAAAGACGAAGCCTCCTGCCACGGACTTTCCCTGCAGGGGCATGCCTTGGGAAAGATGGTAGAGAGTCCAGCCCTTGGCGTCGGGGATCTCCCCGGCATCTATCAGGACGTTCAGGTGCTGCAGATGGGCGAGCATGACGCTGGCGTTGGCCACCTTTACGCCTGCGATGCAGTGCTCCTGTCCAAAAAAGAGCAGGGGGTCTGCCGGCGTCTCGGCGATAGTCGCGATGGCTTCAGGGGTGTAGAAGGTGTCGCCGTACAGGAAGCAGGTGTCGTCGACGATGAGCTCGACGCAGAAGCGGTCGATCTCGCGTTCGCCCTTCAGAGGCGTGTGGCGGGTAGCGCCAGCCACCTCGTTAGAGGGGTCAGCGGAGCTGATGATGATTTCGGCGGCGGGGTCCTCCTGCTTCACCAGGCGGACGGTGCGTTCCAAGATGGTCTCGTTGGCGATGGGGATGTGGTGCTTGGTGATGCCGGCGTAGCGATTCCATCGCTTTCCCTTGCCGTTGGCCATGATCACATAGCGCATGGGTCGCAGGCTCCTTTCAGTGAGGTGTTGCCAATGACCAGGGCGGCAAGATCGCGGGTTGCATGTCCTGGGTCGGGGAGAGTGTAGGTGGAGACGAAGGCTTCGAACTCTTCGGTGGGGTAGGAGCCACGCAGGAAGCCTTCCACGGCCTCGAAGATGCGCTGAGGATCTTCGGCGTACAGGTCGTTGAAGAGCTGGCGCAGGTTCAGGTTCAGCCCGTTGTTCTGGGCGTAGGTGTCGAAGTCGAAGCAGTACAGCAAGAAGGGGACTCGAGCGGAAGCAGCTTCTATGAGGACGGCGGAGTAATCCGTGATGACCAGGTCTGCGACGGAGAGGATCTGCAGGGTGCTGAGGTCAGGGCAGGTGATGAAGGAGTCCTGCAGGTCAGCGAGGTGGGGAGTTAGGGGCTGGTTGGGATGTTCGCGGATTACCAAGGTGAAGTCGGGTGACGCCGCGAGGCCTTCGATGAGCTGGCGCTGTTGAGGGATGATCTGCCCCTCGCAGCCCCGTCGGAAGGTGGGGGCGTACACCACTACGGGCTTGTCGGCGAGCTCGGGGTGGCGGCCCAGGGCCTCTTTGCGCACCTGGGGCTTTCGGGAGGTGAGCAAATCGAGGCGGGGAAGGCCGGTGTTGCGGATGCGGGATTCGTCGCAGCCGAAGGATTGGCAGTAGAAGGGGTTGAAGGCAGGCGCTCCCGCGATGACGTAGTCGTAGCCCTCGTGCATGTGCAGGAGGCTGGCGGTGGAAGCTGACCTTCCATCCCTCTTTCCCACGGAGGCCAGACCGGATTGCTTGATCTTTCCCAGGGAGTGCCACATCTGAATGACGGTGAGCTGGGGCTTATGGGAGAGCAGGGACACGGCGGGCCAGTAGGCGTCGAGGACGCAGACCTGGCTGGTGGCCAGCAGCGCCATGCTCTTTAGGGTGGCCAGGGCGAAGCGACCTAGCCCCGAGCTGGATGCCTGACGGCAGCAGATGGCGCGAATCTCCGCCTGGGGGCAGAGGGCGGCAATCTCGTCTTGCAGGAGCTGAAAGTCGGTAGACAGGGTGTCGGACTGCCTGCTGAGAAACAGGATGCGCCCAGGCTTCACGGGGCGTAGTTTCATGAGGGCGTAGAGAGCTCTCATGAGAGAGGTCCCGATACAGATAAGCGCTTTCACGTGGGCATTCTTTCCTTCGATGCGCAAGGTTGCGGAGTTTGTTCGCATCGGATTCTAAAAAAGACCGCGAAAGGTCCTCTATCGTGCAATTGCAAAGTTCTTGTAAGGAGTGACCGCTGCGTGAAAGCCGCAGGTTAACAAAGCGTAATTAAGCTGAAACACGTCGGAAAAGAAGCCTCGATAAGGTTAAGGAGGTAGGTTCGAGGTGCCCTCGGGCCCGTGCCTCCTGGAGCGCTGGTTGTGCATAACACTTTTCCTCTTCCTTGTGTGCTCAGGAGGTGCGGGCTCGGGGGCCTTCGTGCGTTCTGGCGCTCCGTTATTTCCGCGTTCTTGTCAAATCGTTGTGTTGGCGGACTTTACGTAGGCTTTGCCCGTCTCTTATTTCAATTTGATTTCCATATGCTATAGAATTGTGCCCGTACGTATGCGGTTGAAGCGGCGGAACCCCAGGTCTCGCATGCTTTTCTCGAAGGAGACCTATGGATCTCACATTTATGGCCTTCGTTGAGCAGGCAATGAATTATCCCGTTCTTTGGGTGATCATCGTGTTGGTTCTCGGCGTGACGGTGGTGTCTGGCGCAACAGACGCCCCTAATGCCATTGCTACCGCTGTTTCTACCCGCTGCCTGAAACCCAATGTTGCCATTGGCCTTGCTGCGGTGTTCAACTTCGTGGGCTTGGTGGGCATGACCTACATCTCTACCGCTGTGGCTCACACCATGTTCGCCATGGTCGACTTCTCGGGAGATACCCATATGGCCCTCATGGCCTTATGCGCTGCTATGGTGGCGGCCATCTTCTGGGGCATCGTGTGCTGGTGGTTCGGCATTCCCGCCTCTAAGTCTCACTCCCTCATTGCCGGTATCACCGGTGGCGCTATCGCGCTGAACGGCATTGCTGGCGTGGTTCCCGGTGAGTGGGCGAAGGTTCTGTACGGCATGGGCTTCTCCCTGTTGGCTGGCTTCGGTCTGGGCTGGCTGTTCAGCCGGTTGGTAGAGCGCATCTGCCGCGCCGTGCATCGTCGTACGGCCAACACCATCTTCCGTTATTGCCAGGATATCTGCGCTTGCGCCCTGTCCTTCCTGCATGGCGCTCAGGACGGTCAGAAGTTCATGTCCATCGCGCTTCTGGGCATCGCCCTGTCCTTTGGCAGCTCGACGCCGGATGCCAATGGCTTCCCCCTGTGGCTCATGATCGTCTGCTCTCTGGCCATCTCCTTGGGCACCGCCGTTGGCGGTAAGCGCATCATCAAGTCCGTGGCCATGGACATGGTGAAGCTCGAGGTACATCAGGGTTCGGCCGCCAACTTCTCTACCGTGTTCACCCTGCTGGTGTCCTCCCTGACGGGCATGCCCGTTTCTACCTCTCACTGCAGCTCTTCGGCCATCATGGGCGTTGGTGCCAGCAAGAACCCCCGCAACGTGAAATGGAGCATCGCCAAGAACATGGTCATGGCCTGGATCATCACGTTCCCCTGTTGCGGACTCATAGGCTTCGTATTAGCCAACATATTCATGCTCATCTTCTAGCGGGAGCGAGATCTGCAAGGCTTCTCATTGCTACGGTAAGTCTGTTTTCGCGAATTTCCGCTGCGTAATCATTTGGCGCTATATATATGGAAGGGGGCGCGGTCCGTATCGGACCGCGCCCCCTAATCGTGTTTGGAAGCTGAGGTTTCGGAACCTCCTTCTGCATTCGGGCATTTCGTGACGGCTCAGGCGATGCGGATTTCCTGAAGGCCCGAGCGCGCCGATTGCGTGTGGGCGCTATGAAATGCGAGGTGCGTGCTCGAGGAAGAATGTGCAGGCCATGCAGATAGACTTCACGCAGCCGCTGCGATCGATGGTCGTATCGTGCAGCAGGTGGGCGTCATTGGTCTGGGCATTCAGGGAGCCGCGGGTGCAGAACGCCTTGTCGCAGTTCTTGGGGCAGAGCATGCCCTCATCGCTGAAGGGGCATTCCTCTCGAGTGACAGCGTCGCAGCCGACGGTTTTCCAGCATTCGATCTTCATGGGATTCCTATCCTAGGGCCTGCCAGCAGCGAACGATGCAGGTGCGGGTGGCGTCATCGGCGTTGCCCGAGGCTTGCATGGTGGCAGTGTCGTCGATGTTCATGGCGGTGACGATGGTCTGCCTATCTCCGTAGGAGCACAGGACGTCGCCGTAGCTCTCTATGTCGTTGTGCAGCGAGAGGGTGCAGAAGGTCTGCTCCTTCAGGTCGACGGCAGCGACGGCGGTGTTCGACTTCACCATGAACAGCCCGTTGCACCAGCAGGGTGCCACGGTGGGGGTGCGGCCGAAGCGGAACCACTTGGCGTTGTCGTAGTCGTCGTCCTTGGGCTTAGACAGCGGTGTGTAGGTGCCTAGGTTCGCGATGCCTCCGCCGTAGTTGTAGATGTTCTGGAAGGAGAAGGTGAACCCGGTAGGGCCAAAGCCAGCCTCGAGAGGTGTCATGAGGGAAGGTAGGGTGATGCTGTTCAGGACCTCGTCGGTGGTTTCGGACAAATGCACCAGCTGGTAGTAGGAGGAGCCGTTGGGGTGTCGTGGGGTCAGGACGATGCCCTTGTTGGTGGGATACAGGGCCGTGGCGAAGCGCCCGGTAGAGGTGTACACCGTCTTGCTCTCCGAGAGCTTGGTGAACAGGGCGGCCTTTACCTGGGAGTCCTCATAGGTGGCATCGCCGGAAAGGGAGGGGCGCAGCTGCCAGTAGGCGTGGGCGCCAACAGCGGCGAGGCTGGGAAGCTCCCAGTTGGCATCGCCGGTCTCTACCTTCACAGGTTCGCCCACCGAGGTTCCCACTACCGGTGCTGCCCAAATAGACCAGGCTCCCTGCAGGATGTTCGATTCTGTCCAGATGATGCCGTTCTCGCACATGCGCACGTCGTAGATCTCATAGCCTTCGTCCTGCTGCATGGCCTGGCTGATGACGGTGTCGTAGGTGCCGGCGGCGATGCTGAGGATGGCGATCTTGGCGATGGGCTTGCTCTTGGTGGTTGGCACCAGGCAGGCGGCCACCGTGTCGGTGTTTGCCCAGATCAGGGTGCCGTAGGGCATGTTCAGCTCGGCAATCTGGCCAACAAGGCTCTCCTCCTTGCCCTGGTTCAGGTCGTCGAGGGAGATGACGGCGTCTTCCGGTACCGTCAGCGTATAGATGGCGGACTTCTCGTCCTGAATGTCGCCGTACACCTTTGCGCCTGCGCCTACTGCGCCTAGGGCGGCGATGCCGGCGGCGCCGAATAGGAGCTGACGGCGGGAGAGCAGCACCTCGCTGTTGCCTGTAGGGATGTGCAGCCCTTCCTCGTCGAAGCCCAGCTTCCTATTGTCTTCTAGAAAGCCGCCCGAAGAGATTGGCTGAGGACCTGCGGTGGGAGGAGTGGTCTTGCCAGATCCCTGGGGCGAGACGGAGGGGCGCCTTCCTGCAGAGGATGTGTTCCTGCGCTGATTGGAAGGGGCGGACTTCTTCCGCTGGTTCAGCGGGGTCTTTCGCGGCGTGTTCGCCATGTCCTTCCCTCCTTCTCCTTGGTGAATGTCGGCTGTTGGTGCTGCGTGACTTTGCAGTTGCCCGCTAGCGAGGTCGCATATTTGGTAAACGCCAGCTAACGAGGCCGTATGCTTATTGTGTCGTTTCCTTCTGAGGGAAAAGGCCCCAGAAGGCCAATTGCTATAATAACCTCAAACATCAGCAGTTATGTGCTTTCCTTTCATGGGGGAGCCCCTTTACGATAATGGAGGCTAATCTATGACCACTTCCTCTGACACTCGTCGCATTCTCCTTGTCGAGGATGAGAAGGCCATTCGCGATGCCGTGGCAGCATATCTCGAGAGGGAGAACTACTGGGTTTCCGCCGTAGGCGATGGCCAGGAGGCTCTCGAAGAGTTCTCTCGCCATCACTTCGATCTGGTGGTGCTCGACCTGATGCTCCCTAAGGTTCCCGGCGAGCGCGTGTGCCGCGCCATCAGGGACAACTCCGACGTGCCCATCATCATGCTCACCGCAAAGGGTGAGGTAGAGGACCGCATCATCGGCCTCGAGCTGGGCGCTGATGATTATCTGGTGAAGCCCTTCAGCCCCCGCGAGCTGGTTGCCCGCGTTCGCGCCCTGCTGCGCCGCGTGCACTCCGATTCCGAGCCTCAGCGTGAGGTGCTTGAATTTGGCGAGCTCACCATCGACGTTTCCGGCCATAAGGTGCTGGTCTCCGGCGAGGAGGTAGACCTCACCGCTTCTGAGTTCAAGCTGCTCACCACCCTTTCCCGCTATCCCGGCAGGGTCTATTCCCGCATGGAACTGGTAGAGAAGGTCCTGGGCTACGACTTCGAGGGCTATGAGCGCACCATCGACTCCCATGTGAAGAACCTTCGCGCCAAGCTGGGCGACAACCCCCGCAACCCCAAGTGGCTGCATACCGTGCATGGCGTGGGCTATCGCTTCGAGGATCCTACCAAGGCCTAAGCGAAGCGCTTGTGTGCCCGGCTCTTGTCCCGCCAGCGACGAGAGCCGGGCTTTTTCGTCTGAGAAGAGCAGAAGAGGAAAGGTTAGCTTGTGGGTAACTGGAGCGGCAAGAGCCCGTTAGAAGTTGTGGAAGTGGGGCCCATTCCCGAGGACAAGGGGCAGAAGCGGGGCGGCTCTCGTGGTCTGAAGAGCTTTTCGGAAGCTTCCTTCACCACTAAGGTCATGGGCTCCTTCGCCTTTATTTCCTTCCTGACCATTTTGGTGGCCTTCGGAGTGCTGTCCTTCGTGTGGGAGCAGCACTTCCAGGAGTACACCCATGACAATATGGAACGCTTGGCTCAGAGCGTTGCCACCTCGGTGGAAGAGGAGCTTGACGGCTCCCGTGGCCGCTGGAACGACGAGGTGGTGCATCCCGGTCAGTCCGCAGCTCGTCTGAACGATGGCGTGAACGTGCAGATCGTGGCTTCTGACGGAACCGTGTACTTCGACAGCTCCCAGAGCAAGGACGGCCTGACCAAGGGGCTGAACTCGCCCAACAGCTCTCGCAGCCATATGGTCTCTGCGCCCATTACGGAAGATGGGGTGCAGGTGGGCATGGTGAACGTGTGGGTGTATGGGTCCGACACCTTGCTCACCGAGGCTGACCAGGAGTTCAGGGATCAGTCCTACGCTGGTATGCTCATGGCCATCGTGTTGGGCATCATCATCTCCCTGATCGTGGGCTTCGTGTTCGCGCGAACATTGGTCGATCCCATCAACCGCATCACCCGCACAGCTAAGGCCATCAAGGAAGGCGACGAGGGGGCCCGCACCGGCATGCGGGGCAACGATGAGATCGCCCGTTTGGGCGAGACCTTCGATGCCATGGCCGATTCCATTGCCAAGGACCGCCAGATGGAGCGCCGTCTCACCACCGATGTGGCCCATGAGCTGCGCACGCCCCTTATGGCCATTCAAGCCACGGTAGAGGCGATGGTCGACGGCGTCTTCGAGCCCGATGCTGAGCGCCTGGCCACCATCGATGCCGAGGTGCAGCGCCTGAGCCGTCTGGTCGATGCTCAGCTGAAGTTGTCGCGCCTCGAGAATCGCAAGACCCCCATCAACAAGGAGAAGGTGAATCTGGGCGACGTCATCACCGACGTGTACGCCACCCACGAGGCCTACGTGAAGGACGCCGGCCTCGACTTCTACTTCGAGAAGCAGGACGACGTGTACGTGTATGGCGATGCGGACATGCTGCGTCAGGCTACGGCGAACCTCATTTCCAACGCAGTGCGCTACACGCCCCAGGGAAGCGTGACCCTGAAGGTGTCGAAGGGCGACATCATGGCGTCCATTCAGGTGAAGGATACGGGCATCGGTCTTTCAACCGAGGAGGCTAAGCGCGTGTTCGACCGATTCTGGCGCGCAGATGAGGGAAGAAATCGTGCTCAGGGCGGCCTCGGTGTCGGTTTGTCGGTTGTTAAGGAAATCGTAGACCGTCATAATGGTTGGGTCAGAGTGGAAGGAAAGAAGGGCGAGGGAGCAACCTTCACCATTCTCATTCCCCTGTACGAGGATCGCAGCCAGCCTGCCGGCAAGCAGGGTAAGCAGAATAAGCAGGCCAAGCAGAATAAGCAGGCCAAGCAAGCCAAGCAGGTGAAGCAGAAGAAGAGCCGTAACGGCCGTTCCTCTAAACAAGATCGGGTATAAGGCAAGAAGGCGCAGGTGCGCCGGGCGGTACGAGCCGCAGCAACGCATGAGGGAGATGTACGCATGTCTAAGATTGACATCAAGCCAGATTCTCAGGGCAAAGTAAGGGATATGTACGATTTGGGCGATAAGCTCCTGGTTGTCGCCACGGACCGTATTTCCGCTTTCGACTACGTTCTTCCCGACGAGATTCCTTACAAGGGTCGCGTCCTGAACCAGCTCTCCGTATTCTGGTTCGAGCTTCTCGATGGCATCGTCGAGAACCACCTCATCTCCGCCGACGTGGCTGACCTGCCTGAGAAGTTCAAGCCCTACTCTGACTACCTCGAGGGCCGCTTCATGCTGGTGCGCAAGTGCCAGATGTTCCCCATCGAGTGCATCGTCCGCGGTTACCTTACCGGCTCCGGCCTGAAGGAGTACCAGAAGAGCCAGACCGTCTGTGGTTTGCCTCTGCCTGCTGGCCTGGTGAACTCCTCTAAGATCCCCGAGACCATCTTCACCCCTTCCACCAAGGCTGACCTGGGCGATCACGACGAGAACATCGACTTCGAGACCGCCGCTAAGCTCTGCGGCACCGAAGAGGCTGAGAAGCTGCGCGATCTGACCATTCAGATCTACACCAAGGCAGCCGAGCATGCTAAGAGCAAGGGCATCATCATCGCCGACACCAAGCTGGAGTTCGGCCAGATCGATGGCAAGATCATCCTGGCAGACGAGGTTCTGACCCCCGATTCCTCTCGCTTCTGGGCAGCTGACCTGTACAAGGAGGGCGAGGAGCAGGCAAGCTTCGACAAGCAGTTCGTCCGCAACTGGCTCAACGCCAACTGGGACCGCACTGGCGAGCCTCCTCACATGCCTGCCGACATCATCGAGAAGACTTCCGAGAAGTACATCGCTGCATACGAGACCATCACGGGCAAAGCTTTTCAGCGCTAAGCTCAAAAACTCTCGTATACTAGTACGAATGCGACAGAACGAGAAGGATGGATAGCCTTTTATGACACGACGCAATCCGCGCAACGAGCGCTACACCAATGAGAATATGGCGCCTAAGGGTCAGACCCGCAAGAGCGCCGCTGCCGCCAAGCCCAAGAGGGATGCCGGCAGCACCACTATGACTGCGGCAGACAAGTCTAAGCAGGACAAGGAGAAGAAGCTTTCCCGCAAGGAGCGCAAGGAGGAGAGCCAAGAGGCCTTCCGTGCCATGGGCCCTCGCGCTCGCGAGAAGTACCTCGAGGACGAGTACGTTCGCTGGAACACCTGGCGTAAGCGTACGGTGATGATCGCCTTCATCGCCCTGTTCATCGCCATGATCTACCAGTACTCTTTGCCACCGGCAGCTCAGAACCTGGCCATCAATGTCGTGCTCTGGATCCTCCCCTTCGCCGCCATTGGCGTAGGCATCTGGATCTCCTTCGCACGCCAGCGTCCGCTGGGCCGCTTGCTGGGTATTGAGTACGGCAAGAAGGGTCGTGAGCTTCAGCGTAAGACTCACAAGGAGCGCCAGGAGTCTATCAAGAAGGCGATGGAAGAGGACGAGGCTCGCGTAAAGGCACGTGTTCAGGAGAAGAACGACCGCGATGCCGAGCGTCAGATGCGCAAGCTGCGCGCACGCGTTGCCGCCGAGCAGGAGAAAGAGCAGAAGCAGCAGCAGAAGTAGCCTGCGTTCTTTTAAGCAACAATGGGGGAGAGATGCCTGTTCAGGGCGTCTCTCCCTGTCGTTTACAGGGGTCTGAAGCCTACGTGAGGAGTGATAGCCATGAGGCTGGTTTCGTGGAATGTGAACGGACTTCGAGCCTGTGTGAAGAAGGGCTTCGAAGAGACCTTCGACGTGCTGGGTGCCGATATCGTGGCCCTGCAGGAGACGAAGCTGCAGGAGGGGCAGATAGACCTGCAGTTCCCCGGCTTCAGCTCCTACTGGAGCTACGCCGAGAAGAAGGGCTATTCTGGCACTGTGGTGTTCACCAAGGAGGAGCCCCTGCAGGTGCTGCATGGCCTGGGCGTTCCCCATCTCGACACGGAGGGTCGCATCGTGGCCCTGGAGTTCCCCGGCTTCTGGTTCGTGAACGTGTACACGCCCAATGCCCAGAACGGTCTGGCTCGCATCGATCATCGTATGGAATGGGACGATGCTTTCCGAGAGTTCTGCGCTAACCTGCGTCTGGGCCAGCTACCCGATGGCGGTACGGCAACGCCGAAGCCCGTGGTCATGTGCGGCGACTTCAACGTGGCTCATGAGGAGATAGACCTGAAGAATCCCGGTCCTAACCGGGGCAACGCCGGCTTCTCCGACGAGGAGCGAGGCAAGTTCACCGACTTGCTGAATGCCGGCTTCGTAGATACCTTCCGAAGCCTGTACCCCGACAGGGAAGGTGCTTATTCCTGGTGGAGCTACCGGTTCAATGCCCGGGCCAACAACGCGGGATGGCGTATCGACTACTTCCTAGTGTCTGACGACCTGGCTGATAAGGTGCAGGGTGCGGATATCTACGGGGAGATTCTGGGATCCGACCACTGCCCGGTGGCCCTCGATCTGAACTTGTAGTTGGCCAGTTGTTTCCGTGGGTCAGCCTGGCTTGCGGGTGCCGCTGTCCCGCGGCTTCTGCCTGATTCTGCAGTCGGCTTCCCCTTTGCGGGAGGTGTACTACAATAGCGGGAAGCTTGCGACCTGCGCGTCCTGAGTGGCTGTTTTGTCTCAGGGCAGATTGACGTCGCAGGTGCGTGAGATAGATTGCTGCCGCAGACGCGGGAAAGCTGCTGGTATATGTTCTCGGCGTTTTCGCCGATTGTGTTTGAAAGGGTTTTACCTTGGATAGGGAAAAGATTGAACAGGGCGTGCGCCTGATTCTTGAAGGTGTGGGAGAGGACCCCAACCGTGAGGGCTTGCTGAAGACCCCTGAGCGCGTGGCGAAGATGTACGAGGAGTGCTTTGCAGGTCTTACTGAAGACCCTGCTCAGTTCTTTGAGACCACCTTCGATGAGGGTCATGAGGAGATGGTGCTGGTGCGCAACATCCCCTTCTACTCTATGTGCGAGCATCACCTGGCACCCTTCTTCGGTGTGGCCCATGTGGCCTACATCCCCGCAGCGGACGGTCGCATCTGCGGTCTGTCGAAGTTGGCGCGCCTGGTAGATTGCTATGCCAAGCGCCCTCAGGTGCAGGAGCGCCTTACCACGCAGGTTGCCGATACCTTGGTAGAGCAGCTGAGCCCACGGGGCGTCATCGTGGTTATCGAAGCAGAGCATCTGTGCATGAGCATGCGCGGCATTAAGAAGCCCGGTTCTCGCACCACCACCAGCGCGGTTCGCGGCTCTTTCAGGAGCAATCAGGCCACTCGCGCTGAGGCTCTGTCTCTCATCTTCGCTCATTAGTACAATACGAGGAAACTGTTTGTGGGGCTCGCCCCCGAAGGAAAGGGAAATCCTATGCGTTGCGTTCTGTCTGTTCTGGGTAAGGACCGTCCTGGCATCGTTGCCGCCATGGCCAACACCCTCGGTGATGCCGGTGCCAACATCGTCGACATCTCCCAGACCATTCTGGGTGACATCTTCTCTATGACCATGATCGTCGCCATTGCCGACGACTCCGATGTCTTCAACAGCCTGCAGGAGAATCTGAAGACCACCGGCGAGGATCTGGGCGTGCAGACCGTTCTTCAGCGTGAGGATGTATTCCAGTACATGTACAAGATCTAGTTTTGCTGGGTCTCGTTTCAACCAGAGAGAGCTATGACCAAGATCTATTCGTATACCACGAGCATCGAGGCTAACGTCCTCGATGCTTTTTGCTGTTTGCAGGGCATGTTCGGGGATCAGTTCGTGTACTACGACAAGGCTTCCGATGCCCGCAGACTGGGCTTGGGCCGTTGCGTGGCCCTGCCATCCCTGCGCAATCTCGACGTGCAGACGCAGGGAGAGTTCGCTGAGGACCCGGTGTTCTTCAGCTTCAACCGCTTCGATGCCGACAACCCCAAGCCCGCCGATGACCTTATGAGCAGCTTCCCCCGCTTGCTCTACATGCTGCCCGAGGTGGTGCTGTTGGTGCGGGAGGGCCAGACCTTCCTGCAGGTGAACAGCCTGGGCCCCGTGTCCGAGAGGCGTGCTGAGCGTTTCTGCCGTGAGGCCTGCAAGGGCTCGGCTCCCGTACCCGCCCAGGTTCCCTATGAGCTTGAAGAGGACTCTTATGAGGAGTGGGAGGCCATGGTAGAAGGCGCCCTGTCCCAGATTCGGGAGGGCAAGCTGCATAAGGTGGTGCTGTCCCGCAGGCGGAAGGTGAGGTTTGACGACCCTGGCCTTTCCTCGGTCGATGCGCTGCTGAACCTGGTGGCCAGTCCCGCAAACGGCACGGTGTTCCTGTACCGCTATGACGACGTGTTCTTCTGCGGTTGCACCCCGGAGCTGTTGGTGCGCAAGGTGGGCGACGAGGTGCAGACCATGTGCCTGGCGGGTACCTGTCCCTCCTCTCCTGACCCTGATAAGCGCGCTGCCCTGGGTCAGGCGCTGCTGCGCGATCAGAAGAATCTGGCTGAGCATGCCTTCGTGGTCGATTTCATCTCTCATGTGGTGTCCCGTCTCTGCTACGACGTGGAAATCCCCGCATCTCCCCAGCTGAAGGAGCTGCCTCAGCTGCAGCATCTCTGCACGCCGGTGCAGGGCAAGATCATGAGCGGCCGCACTTTGTCCGAGCTGGCCAACCAGCTGCATCCCACCCCTGCCCTTTCTGGTTCACCGGTGGGTCAGGCTATGATGGCCCTGCGTCAGCTCGAGCCCTATAACCGCGGATTCTTCGGCGGCACCGCTGGCTTCGTGAACGCCTCTGGTGACGGTGAGTTCGTGGTCACCATCAGAAGCGGCGTCTTCGATGGGGAAGAGGGCTACATCTACGCGGGATGCGGCATTGTGGAAGGCAGCGTGCCTGCCGATGAGTACCAGGAGACGAACCTGAAGATGCGCACGGTGGTGGATGCCTTCGGCGGCGGATCTTCGGACGGTGTGGTACCGCGAGACGGCGCGGCGCTTCAAAATGATACAGAGCTTTGCCACGGCGCAGAGCCCTGTTGCGGTGCCGAGCCCGCTGTGAAGGAAGGGGAGTAGCGTGGCTGATGTGTGGGATGGGGCGGTAGAGCCCCTGCAGGTACAGAAGGAAGCCCTTACCCCAGGTCAGGAGTTGGCTCTGTACGTGTCGGCCTTCTTCGACGAGCTCCGTCGCTGCGGCGTGCGGGAAGTGGTGGTGTGCCCGGGTTCCCGTTCCACTCCGCTTTCCATCGTGGCGTATAAGAGCCCCATGAACGTCTTCGTCGACGTTGACGAGCGAGGTGCTGCATTTCTGGCGTTGGGCATGGCCAAGGCCTACGGACGCCCTGTGGCGGTGATCTGCACCTCCGGTACGGCGGTGGGCAATATGCTTCCCGCAGTGATGGAAGCCCAGAGCTCCCGCGTCCCCCTGATCATCCTCAGCGGCAACAGGCCCCCGGTGCTGCAGGGAGTGGGCGCGCCCCAGACCTGCGACCAGCAGAAGATCTTCGGCGACTACGTGTCCCTGTATCGTCAGATGCCCTTGCCCTCCGCCGATGAGCGCACCATCGCCTATGCGCGCCAGATGGCCATGGAGGCCACCTCTGCAGCGGCAGGCGCTCATGACTCCAGCTTCGGAGCCAATGGCGGTTCTCTGGTAGACGCCGGACCCGTGCATCTCGATTTCCCCTTCGATGAGCCCCTGAACCCGGACCTGTCAGCGCCGGGCCTGTTTAAACTGGGAGCTCGTGGCCGCACAGACAAGGACCTTCCCGGTCGCATCGGCGCCTGGTCTGCCCTTGGCCCCCATCGTGCCGCAGACATCCTGCGCTATCTGGAAGGCAAGCGGGTCGCCGTGGTTTGCGGCGAGCGCACCATTGCCGGTGGCGGCCAGGTGGAAGAGCTGCTGAAGTGGGCTACCCACATGAACTATCCCCTGCTGGCGGACCCTCTGTCTCGCCTTCGGGTCTTCGATGAGTCGGTGGTCATCGATAACTACGACTCTATTTTGGCAACTGACGACATTCCCGCTGTCGACGTGCTTATCCGCTTCGGACGCTGGCCCGTCTCGAAGCGCCTCACCACCTGGGTGCAGAAGACGAACCCGGTGCAGATCGTGGTAGACCCTCGGGAGACCAGGGATTTCACCTGCTCGACGGACATCTTCGTGCGCACCACCCCCATCGGCTTCGTGAGCGCCTTGGCTCAGGCCGAGAAGTCCCTGAAGCGCACGGGAGAGGGCAAGGGAGCTCAGGCTGCCTGCCTGCATGAGTGGGACGAGGCCAATCGCCGTGCGTTGGGCCGCATCATGAAGGTGGGCGCTCTGAACGAGGGCTTCGAAGGCGTCTTCATTCAGGAGACCATTCGCCAGCTCCCCGAGGGCTCCCTGCTGTTCTGCGGCAACAGCATGACCATCCGCGGGGTCGATACCTTCTATACGAAGAGGGAGAAGCCTCTGGCCGTGTTGTGCAACAGGGGCCTAAACGGCATCGATGGCACCCTTTCCACTGCTATTGGCGCAGCTCAGGCCTTCCCTCAGACGGCAGTGCTGGTGGGCGATCTGTCCTTTTTGCACGACCTGAACGCCTTGGCGCTGCAGGGGGAGATGCTCATTCGGCAGCAAGAGGGCTATGTGATGCCCAGCATTGTGGTAGTGTGCCTGAACAACGGCGGCGGTGCCATTTTCGACATGCTGCCTCAGAAGACGGAGGACCCCTATTACGCTCGCCTGTTCTACACCCCTCAGCAGATGAAGGTGTCAGGGGCTGCCGAGACCTTCGGGTTGCCCTATCGCCAGGCCGCTACCAGGCAGGAGTACGTGGCTGCCTGGGAGGACTTGCGGGGCGTGCCGGGCTTGTCTGTCATCGAGGTGACCTTGCCCTTGCAGGGCGTGAAGGATCGCTTCGCTCCGTATTGGGGATAAGCGGGGCGCGAACCCCTACATATATAAGGAGTAGATTTCAGTGGATTACTACGAGACGGTAGATGCGGCCAACAAGGCCAACGAGAGCGAGTTCGGCTACGAGACCTTCGTGCCCTACTTCGACGAGGAAGAGGACGAGTGCTGCCACGGTGACCATCATCACCACCACCATCATGACGGTGAGTGCTGCGGCGGCCACGACGACGGCTGCTGCCATGATGGCGAGTGCGACGAGTGCGATGACGAGTGCTGCGGCGGCCACGACGACGGTGAGTGCTGTGGAAGGCATCGCCATTGGCATAACCCCGCCTTCGCCACCTTCACCTTCGCCCATGAGGGCGCCAACTATTTCGTACGTCGTTGGGGCAAGCCCGGTGATGTGCCCGTCCTGATGCTGCATGGCTTCATGCAGACCGGCGACAGCTGGTGGCAGATCGCTCCCGCCATCGCTCAGGACCGCTGCGTCTACGCCATGGATCTTCTGGGCCACGGCAAGTCTGACAAGCCCGCTGACGTCTCCGCCTATTCTCTTGAAGGAGCCGCTGCTGCGGCTCATGCCCTGATCAGGGAGGTCATTCAGCCCGAGGCCGAGGCGGCGAACCCCGGTCGCAAGCACAAGGTGCATCTGGTGGGCTACTCTCTGGGCGGTCGCGTTGCCCTGACCCTGCTGGCTCGTGCTGGCGGCGACCTGAACACCGTGGTGCTGGAAAGCTCCTCTCTGGGCCCTGCTGACGAGCAGGAGGCTCAGACGGTGGCCTCTCGCAATCAGGAGTGGGCGGCTAAGCTGCGGAATGAGGGCATGCAGTCCTTCGTAGACTTCTGGGAGCAGCTGCCCCTCTTCCAAACCCAGCAGCGCCTGGCTGCCTCTAAGCGGGGCAAGGCTCAGCGCGCAGAGCGCATGAGCCAGGACCCTCAGGCTATGGCGGCGGTGCTTTTGGGCATGGGTCTGCCTACCATGCCTCTGAAGGCCGAGTCGAAGGACATGCTGGCCTGCTGCTGGAACCCTGTATGCTATGTCTACGGAAACAGGGACGAGAAGTATGCGGCCTTGGCCCATGACTTCGTGCATGAGGGCTTCGAGGCCCGTGGCATCATGGCTGGCCACAACAGTCATTTCGAGAATCCCGACACCTATGTGGCGGAGCTCGACAACATCTTGCGCGGCAACGAGATGCGCGGCATCTAGAAAGGGATCGATATGAGCAACTATCAGTGGGAAACCATCAAGGAGTACCAGGAGATCATCTTCGAGCGCTACGAGGGCATCGCCAAGGTCACCATCAACCGTCCTGAGCGTCGCAACGCTTTCACGCCTCTGACCAACCAGGAGATGTTCGACGCCTTCAGCATCGCTCGCGATGATTCGAGCATCGGCGTCATCATCCTCACCGGTGCCAACCACGGCGGTCGTCATGAGGACGAGGCCTTCTGCTCCGGCGGCGACCAGAAGGTCCGCGGTCGCGGCGGCTACGTGGGCGACGACCAGATCCCCCGTCTGAACGTCCTCGACCTGCAGCGTCTCATTCGCGTCATCCCCAAGCCCGTCATCGCCATGGTGAACGGCTATGCGGTGGGTGGTGGACACATTCTGCACCTGCTCTGCGACCTCACCATCGCTGCCGAAACCGCCAAGTTCGGTCAGACCGGTCCTAAGGTGGGCAGCTTCGATGCTGGCTACGGCGCTGGCTATCTGGCTTCTATCGTGGGCCAGAAGAAGGCTCGCGAAATCTGGTACCTGTGCCGCCTGTACACCGCTGCTGAGGCGGAGGAGATGGGTATGGTGAACAAGGTGGTTCCCTTCGACGAGCTCGAGGACGAGACCATCGCCTGGTGCAAGCGCATTCTCATGATGTCTCCTACCGCCCTGCGCTTCATGAAGGCCTCCTTCAACGCCGCAACCGATGGCTTCGCTGGCCTGCAGCAGCTCGGCGGTGACGCAACCATGCTGTACTACACCACTGAGGAAGCTATGGAAGGCCGCGATGCCTTCAAGGAGAAGCGCGACCCCGACTTCAGCCAGTGGCCCCGTCTCCCCTAAACCATGATCCGCAGCTTCGAAACCACCGCAACGCGCAATCCCCAAGGTCTGTTCCTGCGCTTTCGCCAGCCCGATGACCAGGGGAATTGGTCCGATACGCCCCTGACCTACCAGCAGGTTCGCCTGCAGGTGGGGGCGTTGCTGGGCGCCCTTCGCTCCCGAGGTCTGCAGCAGGGGGCCATCCTGGCTAGCGACATGCAGAACTGCCCGGCTTTCGTGTACCTGTTCCTGGCCTGCATGTATGGTGGCTTTACCTTGGTGACCCTGAACGATCGCCTGACCTCCCAGGAGAAGGAGCAGCGGGTGGGGGACCTGGCCCAGCTCATGGGCCTCTCCGAGATTCCCGTGTTCACGGAGCCCCAGGTTATGAAGCTGGTGCAGGAGAGCACCCTTTCCGATGCGCAGCGCTCGGGGCTTCTGGCCCAGGCCTCTGCGTTGGTGAATCCCGAGAGCCAGGGCATCGTCATGTTCACCTCTGGCACCACGGGAAAGCCTAAGGCCGCGCGGCTCGCCGGCCGCAATCTTACGGGCTCTGCCGCAGCGGCCAACGCCGTGCTGGGAGTGGGTCCTGACACCCTCTGGCAGGCCATGCTGCCTCTGTACCACATTGGGGGTCTGCAGATCGTGGTCAGGTCCCTGCTGAACGGCAATCCCCTCATTCTGTATCGCCGCTTCAACGCTGCGGTGGTGGCGGCGGATGGCCGCGCTTACGGAGCCACCCACGTCTCAGTAGTAGACAAGACCCTTCGCGAGCTTATGGAAGCCGGCTGTCCTCCTTACCAGGCCATCCTCTTGGGCGGTGCCAAGCCCAACGAGGCGACCCTTGCTCGCGCCGCTGCCGAGGGCCTGCATCTGTTCAGCGGCTACGGCATGACGGAGACCTCGAGCATGATGGCGGTGAGCGCGGTAGGGCAGGGTCATGATGCAGAGCTCTCCCTACTTCCCGGCTACGAGGCCCGCATCGTCTCTCCCGATGCATCTGGCACCGGACAGCTTGCCGTGCGCGGCCCCGGTATCTTCGGGGGCTATCTGGGCGTGGCCACCTCTCTTACGGCAGACGGGTTCTTCCTTACCGGCGACAGGGCCCGTATCAGCAACCGGGCCATCGTCATCTCCGAGCGCGTGGGGGACATGTTCGTTTCCGGCGGTGAGAACGTGTATCCCGAGGAGATCCGCGCCAAGATCCTTTCCATACCTGGGGTCACCGACGCTTATGTGTACGGCGCCCCTGATGAGGAGTGGGGAAGGCGTCCCGTCGCCCTGGTAGAGATGGCCAATACCAAAGTGAACGGCGCCAATGCGGCTCTTCTGGCGGCGGAGATCCGCACCAGCCTGAAGACCCGCCTTGCCCGCATCTACCAGCCCGATCGCATCTTCGTCATGCAGGAGTTCGACCGCGTGGGCATTGGCAAGGTCGATCGTCGCACCCTGCAGGCTCGGGCGGAATGCGCGGTGAACGTGAAGCAGGTAGAAGCGTTTCATGTGCGTCTGCCTCTGCAGCACCCGGTGCGCACCGCGAAGGTGACCATGACCTGCCGTGACTCCCTGATTCTGCGGGTGACCGACTCCCATGGCCAGACCGGTCTGGGAGAATGCGTGGCCTTCGATACCCCCTGGTATCTCCCCGAGACTCTGGGGCAGTGCTGGGACTATCTTGAAAAGCAGCTGATTCCCTGCGTGCTGCGGGAAGCCTTCCTGCAGCCCGATGAGGTGCGTAGCGTGTTCGCCACCTTGCCTGATGCGGCTCGCCATCCCCTTGCATGCGGCGCCTTAGAGCCCGCCCTGTGGGACCTGTACGGCAAGAACATGGGCTGTTCTATGACCACGCTCATCGGCGCAAAGGATACCTGGGACGTCCGGGGCTCTGCCCGGCAGCTGCCTGCTGGTGTGGTGCCAGGTGGCGTGGTGTTGGGCCTTGCCAGCGTGCAGGAGACCTTGGCGGCGGCGAAGCTGGCGGTCGATCGGGGCTACACGCGGCTGAAGCTGAAGATAGCTCCCGGATGCGACGTAGAACGCGTACGAGCTGTGCGAGAGGCGTTCCCTCAGGTCACCGTGGTACTCGATGCCAATCAGAGCTATACCGAAGCCGATGAGGTGACCCTGCGAACCCTCGATTCCTTAGGGTGCGCCTGCATCGAGGAGCCCCTGAACCCCGCCTATGTGCCTTCTGTTGGGCCAAAGGACTTGTTCAGCAGGCTGTCCCGCTTGCAACGGAGCCTTTCTACCCCCATTGCCCTCGATGAATCCTGGGTGACCATGGAAGACGCTCTAGAAGCCCTCAGCCATCCTGACCTGCGCTGTCTGGTCATGAAGGTGGCCAAGTGCGGTGGCATCATGGCTGCTCTCGAGCTGTATTGGCGAGCTCGGAGCTGTGGCGCTACGGTGTGGATGGGCGGCATGTACGATACGGGCATCTCGAAGCGCTTGCACGGCGCCTTTTCACTGCTGCCTGGCGTGGCACTTCCCGGCGATATTAACGACACGTCCTACTATTTCGACACGGATGTGTCCCAGCCTCCCTTCACCCTCGACCATGGCATGCTGACGGTGAACCCTCCTGGGTATCCCAACGGTTTGGGATGCGATCTGAACGAGGAGGCCTTGGCCAAGGTGATCGTAGAGAAGCGCATCTACAAGTAGGGGCAAGCCACTGATAGCTTTTTCCAAAGCTATTTGTGCATAATGGGCTGTAAAACAAAATTCTTTTGTAATCTTACGTTAATTATTGGTTAATGACCTAATCGTCGCGGTTTTGCTTGACGAGGCGAGTACAATGAGGTCTTCCAAAACGATATATGCATGAAGTGAGAGGACGGGACCTCTATGTCCGAGGCTGAGAAGAAGCTCGACCTGTACCAAGAGTTCATCAACGTGAACTCCGTCGACCCCAGCTATTACAAGAACTACAACGTGAAGCGCGGTCTGCGCAACGCCAACGGCACCGGCGTCATTGCCGGCGTTACCAACATCTCTAACGTACATGGCTATGTGGTGTCCGAGGGAGACAAGTACCCTTGCGAGGGCAAGCTGACCTTCCGCGGCTACGACATCTACGATCTGGTCTCTAACTGTCCCGAGGATGGGCGCTTCGGTTTCGAGGAGGTCGCCTATCTTCTCATGTGCGGCCATCTGCCCAACGAGGAGCAGTTCTCCTACTTTAAGGCCGCTATCGAGGAGGAGCGGGAGCTGCCTGACGGCTTCGTGGCTTCGGTGCTCATGAACAATACCTCTGCCACCCTTATGAACATGCTGTCCCGTTCGCTGCTGATGATGTACTACGACGACCCCAACGCCGAGGATCGCAGCTACCAGCACGAGATCATGACCTCCATTAAGATCCTCTCTCGTCTGCCTCGCATCATGGTGCTGTCCTACTACGCCAAGCAGGCCAAGTTCCACAATGCGTCTATGATCATCCATCCTCCTATCCCTGGTCAGTCTACGGCTGAGACCATCCTGTCCGCCCTGCGTCCTGACCGTCAGTTCACTCCTGAAGAGGCCCGCATGCTCGACGTCATGCTGGCCCTGCATGCCGAGCACGGTGGTGGTAACAACTCCACCTTCACCTGCCGCGTTCTGTCTTCCGCAGACACCGATCCCTATTCTTGCTATGCCGCTGCTCTGGGCTCCCTGAAGGGTGCCAAGCATGGTGGCGCCAACCACAAGGTCCGCGCCATGCAGGCCGAGGTGAAGGAGAACGTGAAGCATTGGGACAACGATGACGAGGTGTACGACTACCTGGCCAAGATCGTGCGCAAGGAAGCCTTCGACGGTTCCGGCCTGATCTACGGTATGGGCCATGCGGTCTACACCATGTCCGACCCCCGTGCTGTCATCTGCAAGCAGTTCGCCTCTAAGCTGGCAGAGGGCACGGAGTTCGAGGCTGAGTTTAAGCTGTTGGAAGCTATCGAGCGCCTGACTCCTCAGGTTATGAAGGATGTGAAGGGCTCCAAGAAGGATATGTGCGCCAACATCGATATGTACTCTGGCTTCGTGTACAGCATGATGGGCATCCCCGAGGACCTGTTCACGCCTCTGTTCGCTTGCGGCCGTATCGCCGGTTGGTCTGCCCACCGCTTCGAGGAGATCATCTCCGGCAAGCGCATTATCCGTCCCGCTTACAAGTCTACGGCTCCCGACAGGGATTACGTTCCCATGAGCGAGCGCTAGGAAGCGCAAGGCCGAGTGTCGCATCTTCTTGGTGCTGACCCCTGCCGCCAGGGACGACCTGTGCATCGGGGGCTATGACTCGGTCTTCGGCGGTTGGCCGGGAACGTGTTCGCAGCTTGCAAATCAGATAAACCCGAAATACAAGAAGAGCCTCGATGAGGCTCTTCTTGTTGTTAGTGCGCGTGCGGACGCGATTGCTTGTTGGGGGTTTCGAGCGGCGGTGCGATTGGGCCGGGTCCTACGTGATGGGTGGTGATGCCTTCGCTCTTGGTGGTGAGGCTTCGTTTTGCTGGCGGCTTCTCCTTAGCTGAGGAAGGCTTTCTGTGCGAAGGCGGGCATAGACATTTTGTCGGCGGCGATGATGCTGTCTACAGGCAGGGTGGCGCCGGATTTGATCCATTCGGCAGTCATGCGGGTCGACCCGATGCAGTAGATCATGAGCACGTAGCTCTCGAAGCTGGTGAGGACCTTGCCCACCATGCGATACAGGTTGTCCTGGTAGTAGTCGTACACGATCTTGGCCTCGGCGTTCATAAGGCCATTGGCGTCGTTTTGCCTGAAGAGCTCGGAGTAGAAGTCCTTCTTCTCCTTCATGGTCTCGAGCTTGGCGCGAACTGCCTGCTCCCAGGTCATGTCGATACCGATGCGCCGCGTGGTGCGAGCAAGCAGCTGGTGGTAGATCCAGATAGAGAGATCGAACTTGTCCAGAAAGTGGTTGTAGAAGGTCTGTCGGGAGATGCCGCAGCGATCGGCGATGTCCTGCACCGTGATCTTGTTGAAGGGCTTCTCGCACAGGAGCTCTTCGAAGGCGTTGGCAATCTTCAGCTTCGTGCGCTCGCTGGCGCTGAGCTTCTTCTCCTTGGGAGCGTTGGCTCGTTTTGCCGGAGCTGGTTTAGGAGCGGTGGCCTGCTGTGCCGGAGCTGGCTTGGGGCGCTCTATTGTGCATGTACTCATGATCAAGCCTCGAATCGGTTAATCATTCACAAAACCTTTGATTTGATTATAGTTCCATTCACTAGCTAAATGTTTTGGAATATTCGTAGAACCGTTAAGCAAAAAACTGAATCTGTATGGAAGAAGAAGGGGAGAGGGGCTTTTCGGCGGGGAGGCGGATTGCTGAGAGGTTCCGTTTGCGGTTGAATAGGACGCTGAATTCTCGCTCGCAATCGAGCAGGGGCCGGATTCCCGTTTGCGATCGAGCAGGGGGCGAATTCCCGCTGGCAGAATGCACGAGATGCCGGATCTCGCTGAATGTGTTCTGGGCAACAGCAGAAAAGCCGCAGACTCTGCGGCTTCTTTGCGTAGTGATGTGGGGATGGTTCTACAGGTTGAACTTGCGCTGCAAGAAGACCAGGAGAACGAGGATGACGAGCGCGCCGATAAGGATGACGTTGCTGTTCATCTGAATGCCCGTTTGGGTGATGGTGATACCCAGAGCGCTAAGAATCTCGTCCATACGACGACCTTTCAAAGAAACTGGCGGAGGAAGTAGGATTCGAACCCACGATACGTTTCCGTATAACGGTTTTCAAGACCGCCGCCTTCAACCACTCGGCCATTCCTCCGCATCTGCACATGCTCTCTGCCTCAGGCGTTGAAGCTAACGAACAGGATACCATATTTGCCGTGGCGTCACGGGAGCTTCGGGGCACTTGCTTTATAATCGGCCTCATGAATGATGAGCAGTACATGGCTTTAGCTATTCAGGAAGCGAAACGAGCTGCTGAGCTGGGGGAGGTTCCCATTGGCGCGGTGGTGGTGGCTTCCCGTCCCCAGATTACGCCCTATAGCAGGGTTCCTGCCGAAGAGCAGGAGCGCCTTCTGAAGGGGTATCTGCGCCTGGCGGCCGAGCAGGGCTATGAGCCAGGGTCCGAGCCCGATCAGCTCATCGTGTGCCGCGACTTCAACCGCCGTGAGCTGAACGCCGACCCTGCTGGTCATGGGGAGTTCTTGGCCCTTCGCCGGGCGTCTGAGATTCTGGGGGCATGGCGGCTGAGCAACTGCACGGTGTATGTGACCTTAGAGCCCTGCCTCATGTGCGCGGGTCTCATGTACCAGGCACGCATCGCCCGTTGCGTTTTCGGCGCCTATGACCCGAAGGGCGGGGCGTTGGGGTCCCTGTACCAGGTGCATGCCGACGAGCGCCTTAATCATACTTTTTCTGTAGAAGGTGGCGTGTTGGGCGAGGAATGCGCCAAGATGATGAAGGACTTTTTTGCCGCCCGAAGAAAGCGCAATAAGGAGCTGAAACGTCAGGCTGCTCGTTGCGCTTCGGCTGGCGAACCAAGTGAATGATCCTTGTAGAAAGGTTTATGAGATATGAACGAATTTAAGGTATTGGCCCCTGCCAAGGTGAACCTGTTTTTGGGTATCGGTGAGGGCCGTGAGGATGGCTTCCACGAGGTGCGCACGGTGCTGCATGCTCTGGCTCTGCACGATGTGCTGACCTTTGCCGTGGTTCCCGAGGGCGGTTTCGACCCTCGCTATATCGTGCGCGGCGGCTTCGACCTGCCTGTCGCCACCGAAGAGGGCATCTCTGTTGGCGTCGATGTCGTGTGTCACGAGGGCATTGAGCTTCCTGAGATTCCCACCGAGGACAATCTGGTGACCAAGGCCATCTTCGCTTTGGCTCGCGCCTGCGAGGTTTCTTGGCGTGGCTATATCCGCGTGATCCTCGACAAGCACATTCCCGCTCAGGCTGGTCTTGGTGGCGGCTCGAGCGATGCAGCTGCCGCTCTGCTGGGCGCTGCGTCTATCTTCGGTATCCCCGCTGACGACCCTCGCATTGCCGAGGTGGCAGCTACGCTGGGTAGCGACGTTCCCTTCTTCCTGACCGGCGGTTGCGCCGAGTATGTAGGCAAGGGTGACCAGTTCGTGCGCAGCTTCGACCCCATGAAGGACTACGTGGTCATCATGATTCCCGAGGGCGCAACGGTGCCTACGGCTAAGGCCTACGAGCTCTTCGACTCTATGCCCGTGCCCATCGACCCTGTTGCCGAGCGCGATCTGAGCTATGTTTCCGAGGCCTTCGAGGTCCCCATCTTCAACAACCTGTCTCGTGCCGCTTACATGATGTGCCCTGGTTTGGAAGACGTGCGTCGTTGGGCTCGTTGCGAGGACGGCGTCGACGATGTTCTGCTGGCCGGTAGCGGTGCCGCTCACTTTGCCATCTGCGACGACCACGACACGGCTGACCTTCTGGTGGTGCATGCTCGCAAGAAGGGCTACTATGCCCGCCTTACCAGCTTCTCCTCTCTGCGTGCAGCTGTTGTACCCAAGAAGGACTAGGGACAAGGCGGTATGTAACCGGGCTTGCGGAAGAGGAAAACTGAGCGATGTGCGCGGCGTCTGCAGGGCGCCGCGCTTGCTTTGGGGCGCGCAGTGTTTATGGGGCTCGGTTTAGCTGGGATAGGTTTCGGGTGCCGCGCTTGCTTTGGGGCGCATGGTTTTTCTGGCTGTGTACCTTGCGCTTTCGCGGGCAAAAGAAAAGGCCCCCGAAGGGACCTGAAAGATCGGGTGGCGGAGAGCTGGGGATTCGAACCCCAGATACCCTTGTGGGGTATACTCGCTTAGCAGGCGAGCACCTTCGGCCTCTCGGTCAGCTCTCCACTCGATGCGATAAAAAATGATACCTCACAAGTGGCCTACCATGCAAGGAGGAAAACGAATGCAAGACAAGGTGATGGGGCAAATTCCTCGGCGAAGCTTCCTTCGTTGGGTTTTCGCGGCATGCGCGGCCGTGTTCCTCGCCCTTGCCTTCGCCGGCCTTGCTCCCCACATTGCACTTGCGGTGCCTGAGGCTTCGCAAGTGGCGATTGATGTCACGGTGAACGCTGCGGGCAAGGTGACGGTGCATGAGCAGCGCACCATGCAGGTTTCGCCTAAGGACATCGGTATGAGCTGGGAGTACGGTTCCTTTGGGGCCGATGCATCGGTGTCGGTGCGCGAAGTGACCCTGACCGGTGACTTCGATGGCTCTCCCGTTTCCTGCAGTCCCGTTACCCTGCAAGGGGAGGAGGGAACCCAAGAAACCCCTGATGGCGCCTGTTACGGTATCGACTACAAGAACAAGCTCATCTGCTTGTTCTTTGGCGATGTGAAGGGTCGGGTGACGGTAGACCTTACCTATGACGTGCAATCGGCGCTCTCGCTATATAAAGACGTCGCTGAGCTCTGCTTCCCCGTTATCTCGCTTCAGGATGGTGCGGAGGCCCGGGATGTGCGGGCTTTCGTGCAGTTGCCCTCACCAACGGGTTTGGTGACCGTTGCCGGTGAGGATGTCTATGCCTGGGGTCATGGCCCTAAGGATGGCTCTGTGCTCGTTGGCTCTGACGGAAGCGTCACCTGTTATGCCCAGAAGGTTTCTGCGGGGCAGGCCGACGAACTGCGTATCTGCTTCCCTCTCGCGTGGCTCACGGATCTTTCGGAAGCTGACAAGGCCCGCATCGGCGGCTCCTATCACCTTGCGTCCGCCATTTCCGATGAGGAGGCATGGGTCGACACCGCCCATCATCGTCAGCTCATCGCTTTGGCGCTGTTCGTGCTCGCGGTTCTTGTCTCCCTGATGGCTCTGGCATCTGCCTTGCTCATGAGCAGGAAATGGAAGGACAAGCCCGCGTTGAAGCGCAATCTGGTGGTTCTTTCCGCCGTTCACTTTGCCGTTCTGTTACTTTTCGGACTGCTGACGAAAAACCTGTGTATTGTTGCCATTGCTGCAGCGGTGAGCCTGATGATTCTGCTGCTGGCATATGCGCAAAGGAGGCCCCATGGCTGCTGATAACATCATTCTCATCGGACTGCCCGGAGCAGGTAAATCGACCCTTGGCGTCGTCCTGGCGAAGATCCTGAACTACTCGTTCCTCGATGGCGACATCCTCATTCAGGGGCAGGAGGGCAAGACGCTGCAGGCCCTTATCGATGAGCTGGGCCCCGAGGGCTTTTTGCAGGTAGAGAACAGGGTGCTGTCAGAGGTGGAATGCTCCCGTACCATCGTTGCCACCGGCGGATCTGCCGTGTATTCGGATCCTGCCATGCAGCATCTGTCCCAGATGGGCGTGGTGGTGCATCTGCAGGTGTCTGAGGGGGAGCTTGCCAACCGTTTGGGCGACCTCGATGAGCGCGGCGTGGTACTGCGCAACGGTCACGTGGCTAGCCTGCACGACCTATATGAGGAGCGCATGCCCCTGTATCGTCAGTACGCCCAGATAACGATTGACGTGACGGGTAAGCAGGTGCGCGAGTCCGCTAAGGAGCTGCAGCTAGCCTTGGTAGATTACTGGCAGAGCACGGGGATGAAATAGCATAGGAGCCCGAAGAGGGATCCCAGGAAGAATCCGGCCAGCACGTCCCTGGTAAAGTGCAGGCCTCCCGCCACGCGAATGGCGGCAAGGCAGAGGGTGGCCGCATAGCAGAGGATGCCGGCCCACAGGCAAGTGGGCATGATGGCCAGGGAGATAACCGCTCCCGATGATACGTGACGGCTGGGGAAGCTCCTGCCTGTCTTGTTGGGGGTCAGCAACGGCGTGAAGCCGGGTTGATCGTAGGGGCGAGGGGCGTTAATGGCGTCTCGCAGCAACCCGAGAATCACGTAGGCGGCGGCAGGCACGAGTAAGGTGAGCCAAAAGCGCAGGTTCAGACCTTGTATCACGGCGCAATATAACAACGTCGCCGCAAAGGATGCGACGACGATTGCTACACAAAGGTGATCGGCGATCTGAAGCGCCTTGGCTATTTCTTCACGACGGCGCAATTCTTGTCCACGTCTACAACGGTGACCTTGTCGCCGATGTTGTACTTCTGGTTGGGGTCGAGAGCGCGAGCGCGTACCTCGTGGTCGCCAATGCGAACGCGGCCGTTGTTCTCGTATACGTTGATGTCGACCTTCATGGTGACGGTAGCCTGCTTGCCTACCCACTCCTCAGGGTCGAGGTACTGGGACTGCTCCTCCTTTTCCATAAGCTTCTGGAAGAGGGGGCGAAGCACGAACCAGCTGAAGATGGTGACGACTACCGCAGCGATAACTTCCACAATCACGTCAAGCTTCAGAACCCAGCAGAGAAGGCCTGCGAGAGCGCCGACGGCGAAGGGGAAGTGGTCACCGTAGAAGCGGCTTGCTTCCATGAAGATGAAGATGAGGGCGATAGCGGCCCAGACGACAAGCATGATGCCATCGATGGTTTCCAGCATGGGCTGTTCCTATCTGTAGATGCTTTGCAGAGACGGAAAGACTTAGAAGTTGTGGTCGAAGATGCCCAGCAACTCGCAGATGATGAACACGACGACGGCAGCGCCGATGATCTGGATAATGTTCGACTTGTTCCAGCGGTAATTTGCCATGAGATCCTTCTCTCTGGTGAGGGCTCCCTGCACGAAGCCCATGTTATTTGCTCACGTAACTTACGAGGATAGCATATTTAGCATCTCAGATTATTTGTCTACCAAGGTTCTTTGAACATGATGTTCAAATCTACATCTCCCTCGATGCCATAGACTTGGCCCTTGTCGCTGTATTGCCAGATGCGGAAGTCGAAGCCCAGGGAGGGCTGGCTGGTCTCGTACTCTGCGTACCAGAAGGTGCAGTCGGTGAGCTGGGAGAGGTCGAAGAGGTTGGTGGCCGACTCCTTGTTCATATAGATCATGGTCTTGTAGCCGGCTTTGCTCATTTCCTGGGAGAAGGCCAGGGCGGCGGCGGTTGCCTGCTGGTAGGTGAGGTCGGCAACACGGGACCCATCGGTGTTGGTCTTTTCGAGGTCGAATACCACAGGCAGGTCGAGTTCGGCGCCATCTAAGGCGCTGACCAGGAAGGATGCTTCTTCACGGGCCTCATCTTCGGAGGTTGCCTGGGAGAAGAAGTAGGCTCCCACCTTAAGGCCGGCTCGCTTTGCCCCCGTTAGGTTCGCGGCGAAAGTCTCGTCGGGGAAAACGCCGCCATCGGTGGTGCCCCGATAGCCGGCTCGCAGCACGGCGAAGTCGACGCCGCTGGCGGCAACCTTCGACCAATTAACCGTTCCCTGATGATCGGACACGTCGATGCCCACCTGGGAGACCACCTCATCGTTTTCGACGTAATATCGATAATCGTTGAATTGCTCGATGCTTGCGTAGTCGTAGTCGTTCAGGGGGATAGAATCTCTTGAGAGATTGTAGTCGTACAGCGACTGTCCTGAATCAGGGGACCAGCCTTCCTGTTGGTTACCGCAGCCGGAAAGGGCGAGAGTGCCTGCGAAGAGGCTGCAGGCCAGGGTCAGGCAGGCGATGGTGCGTGTAAGAGAGTGCTTTGCGTTCGTTGTATTCATGAGCCGAGTATGACAGAGCGCGCTGAATAAACGAAAAGAGAAACCATGAGCCAACGAGAAGAACAGATATATATCGATGAGGTGGAAGGCCACGTACGTCGCAAGGAGCACTTGGTACGCTTCACCCATTCTTCCACTAAAGCGGCCATGGTCATGCTCTTGGGCGCCATCGTTGCCGTTGGGTTGGCCGGCTCTCCGTTAGCGGGGCCCGTGGCCGAGTTCTGGCACACGCCGGTGAGCGTGGGCTTCGGTGACTCGGTGGCCTCTATGACTTTGGGGCATATCATCAACGATATGTTCATGGCCATCTTCTTCCTGCTGGTGGGCATGGAAGTGAAGTACGAGCTGACGGTAGGCGAGCTCACCAATATCCGCCAGGCCATCTTGCCTGTGGTGGCGGCCCTTGGTGGCGTGCTGGTGCCTGTGGCGATCTATCTGGTCTTTAACGCCACGAGCCCCGATACCGTTGGTGGCTGGGGTGTGCCTACCGCTACCGACATCGCCTTTGCTCTGGGTATCCTGGCCCTGCTGGGCAACAGGGTGCCATCGGGCGTGAAGGTGTTCCTCTCTACCCTTGCGGTGGCAGACGACATCATCGCCATCATCGTCATCGCCCTGTTCTACGGTCATAGCCCTGCGCTGGGCTGGCTCGCTGCGGCTGCCGCAGTGCTGGTGGTGCTCATCCTGATGAACCGCGCCCACGTGTATTCCCTGGTGCCCTACTTAGTGGGTGGCGCGGTGCTGTGGTACTGCGTCTTCGTGTCCGGCATTCATGCCACCATCGCCGGCGTGCTTCTGGCCTTCGTCATCCCTTCCTGCACCCATGTTGATCTGGGAAAGTTCACCAGCTGGTCGGGCAAGAGCCTGCTGAAGGCCAAGGAGACCTATCAGCCCGATGAGCCCGTTATCACTCAGCACGAGTACCTTGAGACCGTGCAGGACCTGAGCAAGGTGGCTAAGCACGTAACGCCTCCCGCTGTGCGCCTCGAGCACAAGCTGTATCCCTGGGTGTACTTCGGCATCTTGCCCCTCTTCGCTCTGAGTAATGCGGACGTGGCGGTGACGGCCGAAGCCATCGGGGCGGCCTTTGCCTCCCCAGCTCTCCCGGGCGTTTTCTTTGGTCTGGTGCTGGGCAAGCCCTTGGGTATCTTGCTAGCCTCCTTCCTGGTGGTGAAGGTGGGCAAGGTTTCTTTGCCCGAGCATGTGAACTGGGGCCATATGACCGGAGCCGCCATTCTGGGCGGCGTGGGCTTTACCATGGCCATCTTCGTGGCGAACCTTGCCTATGCGGATGCCACGCTGATTGCTGCTGCCAAGATCGGCATCTTGGCGGGCTCTATCGTGGCGGGTGTTGCCGGATTCGTGGTGCTGTTGCTGCAGGCCAAGAAGGCTGAGGCTCAGGGTCTGTCCTACGTGCAGGTTGCCGCAGAGGACGGCGACTTGCTTGCCGCAGACGAAGAAGAGGCCAAGTACGGCAAAGCGTACCTGGCCTCCCATGCAGGTGCTCATCGCAAGGATGAGGATTAGTCGGAGATCTCCCCGCGGCTGTACATGGTGCCGCGCTCCTCGGGGTGGCGAGGGGCGGATTCCCAGCCAGGGACTGCCTCCCAGCCAGGACCATAGGAGTCCTCTTCCACACAGTCAGGAAGCTCGCCCTCGAAGCAGCGCACGGCGCCAATCTCCTTGAAGTGCTGCACGTCCTCGTCGGTGTAGCCGAATTCCTTCATGATGCGCTCGGTGTCGTAGCCAATGGGCTTCGCGCGACGCAGCACAGGATCGCCAACGCTCTTCATGCGGATAGGGCTGGTGGTCACCAGGTGGGTGCCCAACTCGGGGCCGTAATCGATAGGACGAAGGATGTCGTTCTCGATGGCTTCCTGATCCTCGTAGGTGTCGTAGATGGTGTTGCAGCGAGCGTAGGGGATCTCGTTCTCCTCGAAGATCTGCACCCACTCGTCCCAGTCCTTCTGGGCGAAGGCCTCTTCCATCAGGCGGATGACCTCACGGACGTCGCCGTTGGCGTTGATGGTGGCGCAGTCGGTGTAGCGAGGATCCTCAGCGTATTCGGGCAGGCCGATGCAACGCATGACGTAGGGGTACCAGGCGTTGTAGGAGCCATAGCAGATGAGGAACCAGACGCCGTCCTTCGAACGATAGGAGTTGTTGGTGGGGCAGGGGGCTGCCTTGCGATCCTTGGGGAAGGGCACGTCGAATTGGCCTGCGATAACGGGAACCTGAGCGCCCCAGAGGGCCATGTGGTACAGGTTCACGGTAACGAAGTCGCCTTCACCGGTCTTCTGGGCGCGGTACAGGGCGGCAAGAAGACCCATGCCCAAAGCGATGGAGGAGTTCAGGTCGCCGAAGGCTGCGGGCAGGTTGCCGGGTTGGAAGTGCTCGCCAGCCTGGGGGATGCTCATGAGCAGGCTGCCGCGGGCGGCGTAGCAGGTGGCGTCGAAGCCCTTTGCGTGGCGCATGGGGCCGCGGGGGCCGTATCCCCTCATCTGGCCATATACCAGCTTGGGGTACTTCTTGTGCAGAGTCTCGTAGTCGTAGCCCAGACGAGCAAGGCTCTTATCGCGGATGCTGGTGATGAAGATGTCGGCGCTGGCGATGATCTTGTCGGCGAACTCCTTGCCCTCTTCGGTCTTCATGTCGATAGAGAGCCAGTTCTTGTTCATGCCGGCCATGTCCATGGCGGGGTCGTTGTCTCCCAGGGAGGGCATGCCGAAGCCGGGGCCGTCGAGGCGATGCAGGTTGCCTGTGGGGGTCTCGATCTTGTACACGGTGGCGCCCATTTCGCCAAGGATGCGAGGGCAGGCGGGCATGGCGACGTAATCGCCGAGCTCTACGACGACGACGCCTTCAAGGCCCTTAGGGGTTTCTTCAGCCATAGGGGGTTCCTTTCGTAATCTGCACACGGTGAAATGGTACCCCCACAGCGGGCTGCGTGGTTATGAGCGAATGTAATAGTGGAAGGCGGCGCTTATAGCGCCGCGCTTACTCGGCCTCGTTTTCCATGGCCACCAGGCGAGTGGCGCCGTAACGCTCCCTGAGCTTGGGCTTTTCGATCTTGCCCGTAGGGTTGCGGGGCACGTCGTCGAAGATGATCTTGCGAGGACGCTTGTAGCGAGGCAGCTCCTGACAGAACTCGTTCACCTGGTCCTCGGTGAGGGTGCACCCTGGCTTCACCTGGATGATAGCCGTGGCAATCTCGCCAAGACGGGGGTCGGGAAGGCCGATGACAGCCACGTCGCTGATGGCGTCGTTCTTACGCAGGAAGTCCTCAATCTGCACGGGGTACAGATTTTCACCACCGGTGATGATGACGTCCTTCTTGCGGTCGACCAGGTAGATGAAGCCGTCCTCATCTACTTCGGCCATATCGCCGGTATACAGCCAGCCGCCCTTCAGGGACTGGGCGGTTGCCTCGGGGTTGCGGTAGTAGCAGGTCATGAGGCCGCGGCCCTTAACGCAGAGCTCGCCGACCTCATGAGAGCCGGGTTCCACCACGGTGCCGTCTTCCTTGCGGACCTCGGCCTGCCATTTGTAGCCGGGGATGCCGATAGCGCCGATCTTTCCCTCGTTTTCCACACCCAGATGCACACAGCCTGGGCCGATTGCCTCGGACAGGCCGTAGTTGGTGTCGTACTGATGATGGGGGAAGTAGCCCTTCCAGCGCTTGATGAGCGAAGGGGGAACAGGCTGTGCGCCAATGTGCATGAGGCGCCACTGCTCGAGGCGCAGCTCGGAAAGGTCGATGTCGCCGCGGTCGATGGCGTCGAGGATGTCCTGGGCCCAGGGAACCAGCAGCCAGACGATGGTGCAGCCCTCTTCGGAGACGGCGCGCATGATCCATTGGGGCTTTACGCCGCGCAGGAGTACGGCGCGGGAGCCGGAGAGCAAGCTGCCGAACCAGTGCATCTTGGCGCCGGTGTGGTACAGGGGCGGGATGCAGAGGAAGACGTCGTCGTGGGTCTGACCGGGGTGATGCTGCTCGGTCTCGGCGCTGGCGACCAGGCTCTCGTGGTTATGCAGAATGGCCTTGGGGAAGCCGGTGGTGCCGGAGCTGAAGTAGATGGCGGCATTGTCGGAATCGGACAGGGGAACCAGGGGAGGCTCCGAGGCGAAGTGACGAATGCGCTCGTCGAAGCTCATGGCGAAGGCGGGGCAGTCGTCACCGATGAAGTAGACGTTTTTCACCTGGGGAATCTGGGTGCTGATGGCGTCCATACGGGTGGTGAACTCAGGGCCGAATACCAAGCCGGTGCACTCTGCAAGGTCGAGGCAGTACTTAATCTCGTCAGAGGCGTAGCGGTAGTTCAGGGGGACCACCACGCAGCCAGCCTTCAGGATGCCGAAGTACACGGGGAGCCATTCCAGGCTGTTCATGAGGAGGATGGCCACTTTGTCGCCCTTGCGATAGCCGTCATTAATAAGGAGATGGGCGAAGCGATTTGCCAGCTCGTCGAAGGCGCGCCAGGTGATCTCGCGGCGGTAGCGCTTCGCGGGATTGGGCTGCACCAGGTCGTACTCGCGCCAGTTGACGCCGTGCTCCTCGCGGATAGCGGGGTTAATCTCGACGAGGGCAACTTCGTTTCCGTAGAAGGAGGAGTTGCGTTCGAGAGCTTCGGTGATGGGCATGTGATTCCCCTTGCTCGAAGTGTGTATGGGTACTTGCGGTACGCTTTTGCGGACTTTGCAACCAAACGATGTTCAGAAGCTATCGCTCGGAGATATTTAGAAGAGTCGCGATGCGCACCGTAAGGCATGATACCCCCAGAGAACGCTCGATGGGGAGAGGGCGTTACGTCTTGATAAATAATGGGGGCATGCGGTCCGAGAACGGATATAGTAGATACATGGGATGAACAGCGCAAACAGTGCGCTTATTTGAAGGGAGTTTCCTTATGATCTACAAGAACGTCCTTGTTCCCTATGACAAGTCGAGTCATGCAACCCACGCACTCGAGACTGCGATTAAGCTCGTCTCCGACGACCCCGAGGCAAAGCTTACTGTTCTGTATGCGGTTGATCCTACCGATGAGGAGGACATCACCTTCACCGTGGCTGCTCGTATGGCTGGTGTCCCTGCTGGCAACCTTAATGAAGAGAACGTTCGCGCCTCGAAGGTTGCCCAGATCGAAGAGCTCGTTGCTCCTATCGTGAAGGATGCGCCCAATGAGGTGACGGTGAAGGTCGTTACCGGTAAGGCTCATCATGCGATCCTGAACTACGCCTATGACCGCGAGTGCGATCTCATTGTTATGGGCTGCCGCGGCCTGAATGCCGTTCTGGGCATGATGGGCAGCGTTTCCTATGCTGTGCTCAGGTCTGCTGAGTGCCCCGTGTTCATCGTGAAGTAGGGTGCCAACGGGCATATAAGCTAGACGAGATAAGTCTTTACTAAGGCGCTTCGGACGTAGTCGTTCGGGCGCCTATTTTGTTGCTGTCGTAGGCGAGCTGTCGACAAAGACGGTCCGCCCGAAGCGACCTGATTGCCAGTTGCGGGACTCGCTGTAGTCGCCGATCTCTCTGGTGCGAACGGGACTGACTAACAGGAGGCTTGCTCTGCTTCGACCGATTTTGAGAGAGTGTTTGAAGACATATGGGGATAAACGTTTAAGATAGGTTCTCAGAAAATATATACGTAATTAAAGATTTGACCAAAAAGTGCGGACATGAGAATTAGCAAAAAACTCCTCAAAAACCGTGTGTTGGGTAACACTAGGGATTGATTTCATAAACTCTACAAAAGTCAATTTGGACATGACCTGGAGAAATGTATGAATGGTGAAGAAAGCAAGGGAGAATCGGTAAACAAAATTGCGAGTATGTCCATCGTTGCCCATCTTCAAGAAAAATACACTGAATTTGTTAGTGCAGGGTGAACCCATTAGAGGGCCGGGATGCTTCTTTTGGGATTCACAAGCATCTGGGAAGCCCAGAGAACTTCCCAGAGCGTTTCTTAAGGAGGCTATTATGGCTTTCATGAAGCGTGTGGACGGCGGCATCCAGCCCAGCATCCCTGTGGCAATGCTC
>JAQXVU010000049.1 GCA_029225085.1 Eggerthellales bacterium
CCTGCTGGTCTCGATGGCTCGCAGCGTTCTGCGGCAGGCCGCTCGACGAATGGACGCCCTGCTGGTGCCAATGTCCAGCGCACTTCCGGTGCGCGCCCCGTCGGCGCCAATGCCCAGCGCACTTCCGGTGTACGCCCTGCCGGTAGCGCGCCGCGTTCTACCGTTCCGTATTCCGACGCCTCTCGCCCTGCGGGCTCGCGCCCAGCGACCCCGAATGGTGCTCGCTCGGCAGGCGGGCGGGGCGCAGCTAGCACAAGCGGACGCGGTGCTTCCAACGCAGGCGAACGCGGCGCGGCCTCGAATGCTGCTCGCTCTGCGGGCGGAAACGGCGCTCGTCCTTCCAACGGCGCTCGACCTTCCAACAACGGCCGCTCTTCGAGCACGAACCCTCGCAACGGCTCTGCTCATGTGGGCCCTAACACGCGGCCCGATGCCAACGAGCGCCAGGTCCGTCGCACCGCTATCCCGGGTGCTCACGATCTGAACTTCCAGAAGAAAAGGCGCAGGGGCAAGGCGAATCGTGGCGAGATCAGCCATATCACTCCCGGCACGCGCAGCGGAGAGAGCGCAGCGGAGTTCTCGCGGCGCACGTCGAAGCGCAACCTCACCAAGAACGTCGAGCGCACTAGCCGCATTAAGACGGTGGCCATTGTGCTGGCGATCATCGTGGCGGTGGCGTTCGTGCTGTATAACGTGGCGACCTTCGCGTACTCAAACGCGGTGGGCGGCAAGATGCAGATCAAGGACGATGCGGTGACCAGTGCGTTGGTGACTCCGGAAAACGATACGGATCCCTATTACGTGCTGGTGGCGGGTACCTATTCGCCTTCAGAACATAAGAGCGACGGCGCTGACCTTATCACGTTGGTGCGCGTAGATGCCTCCGCCAAGGAAGCGACGCTGGTGTCTATCCCCGGCAACCTGGTGTACAACACCCGGCGCATTGGCGAAGTGCAGCGCGACGATGGTGACGGCGCCCTCATCTCCGAGGTGTCCGCTTTGGCCGGCGTTAGCATCGCCCATTACGTGAAGGTCGATTCCGCGGGCTTCGTGAACCTCATCGATTCCCTGGGTGGCATCGAGGTAGACGTGAAGCAGGAGGTGGACGACCCGGATACCGGCGACATCTACATTCCTGCAGGCAATCAGACGCTGTCTGGTGCCCAGGCCCTGACCTTTGCTCGCGCTAACAATTACAAGAACGGCAACGAGGACCGTGCGGCCAACCAGCTGCAGCTCCTGCAGGCTCTGACTCAGAAGATTCTGCAGCAGCAGAGCGCTGGCCTCATGGATCAGCTCTCTACCTGCATAAAGACCGATCTGGGCTCCGATGCCGCGCTGAGCATTTTGTCCGCTTTCGCTGACGCTGACACCTTTAGCTTCACCACCTGCCAGATGCCTGGCGCCACCTATGATGAGAGCGGCAAGGAGAACTTCTACATGGTCTCGAGCCAGTGGCAGTCCCTCATGCAGCAGATAGACGGCGGCGCGGATCCTACGGTGCAGACTTCCGCCCTCGAGGGCATTGACCCTTCGGATTTCTCGGTGGAAATTCGCAATGGCGGCGGCGTTACCGGCGCGGGCGCTGAGGCCAGGTCGCTGTTGAAGGGTGCGGGCTTCAAGACCGGCAAGCCTACCAATACCGACTCCGCGGTGTATGACGAGACCCTGATCATCTACAAGAAGGCGAAGTACGCCGATGCCGCCGCGGCTGTTCAGGAGACTCTGGGCGTTGGCCGCGTGGTGAACAACAGCGTGTACTACTCCTTCAGCAAGAATGTGCTGGTGATTGTGGGCAAGGACTGGGGCTACACGCAGTAAGCGCAAACTAAAGGGTCCTTCCATCTGGAAGGACCCTTTGTCATGTATGTGGCACCTACGTTATCTGTGCGGCGCCTCTATGTGCGAGGCTGCTATTCCTCTTCTGCCTCCGGGATCCTGGGCCCGTGCTCGTAGAAGTAGGCGCACAGCAGACAGCCTTCTTTCTGGGCAGCGCTCCTGTCGATGGTGGCATCGAGGAACATCAGCGGATCGGTAACGGGCTTGTGGGTTGCTCGGTCGCACTCGGCGAAGGCGCAGTCTACCGCGCAGCGGCCTCCCAGTTCCCGGTGAGGGCAATGCTCGAAGAGCTCCTTCTCAGCCTCACACCCGCGAATCTGCCAGCAGAACAGGGCCATGGGCTACTCCTGAACGGCTTCAGCGGGAACGACGCGGGTAACGCCCTCTACGCGCTGCTTCAGGATGCGCTCGACGCCATTTGCCAAGGTCATCTGGGACATTGGGCAGCCCTTGCAAGCGCCCTGCAGCTCTACGGCAACCACGCCGTCGTCGGAAACGCTTACCAGACGGACGTCGCCGCCATCGGCCTGCAGGCTAGGACGGATGAGCTCGAGCACGGCGGCTACTTCTTCTTTGTTAACCATGATGGTCTCCTTTGAATACGTTGCATTTTATGGGCGAATTCTAACATAGGCGGGCCATGGGACTGGTATGGTTGAAGTGTACGGACGTAGGCAACATAACTACGGCATAGCAACGCGCCAGCTGGCGCTTTGCGCAGCTCGTGATAATTGCAGCGGACGGCTTTGGCCTCGCGGATGCGCGGGTCGGGTCGTTGCGCCGCGCCAGCTGGCGCGGCTATAGGCTGGCCTGGGCGCCAGCCCAAAGCCAGCTTCCACAGCTGCATGGTCCTACGTCGTGAAACGAACAGTATGGAAGGGGGAGCCATGAGCCAGATCGTCCATTGCCCCGCATGCGGCAAGGCTCTGAACATCGTCGACTACGTGTCGATGATGGTGGTGAGCCAGAAGACGGCTATGTTCACGGTAAGGTGCCCGGAGTGCGGGCAGCTGGTTCCCTCTATTCAGAGAATTCCCGCCTCGCTGCGGCCGCGCATCGAGCAGGCCGCTCAGGAGCTGCACGCGGGAATGGGAAGGTAACCTAGGGAATGCTGAACGATTTCTATCAGACCCTCGATCCCATCGCGTTTTCTCTCGGCCCTCTCACGGTTCGCTGGTACGCCCTTGCGTATCTGGCGGGCTTTTTGGCAGCGGCCCTGGTCATTCACTTCACGGCTAAGCGCTGGCGCAAGCCCATCACCTTCGACGACCTGCTGACCATCATCGCCCTGGTGATGGTGGGCATCCTGGTGGGCGGCCGCTTGGGCTACTGCCTCTTCTACGGAGACGGCTATTACTTCCAGCACCCAGCGGAGATTCTGGCCATCAACAAGGGCGGCATGAGCTTCCACGGCGGACTCATCGGCGTGCTCATCGCAGGCGTTGCGGCCTCGAAGATGCTGCACATTCCTTTCCTGACCTTGGCGGACCTGGGCGCCATTGCGGCTCCCATCGGCCTGTTCCTGGGTCGTTGCGCCAACTTCGTGAACGGCGAGCTGTGGGGCGCGGTCACCGACCTGCCTTGGGGCGTGGTCTTCGGTGGCAACGCGGGCATGATGCCCCGGCATCCCTCCCAGCTGTACGAGGCTCTTCTAGAAGGCCTGATGATCTTCTTGGTGCTCTTTGCTCTGTCCCGCAAGGTGCCCGCCCGTCCTCGCGGCACGTTCCTAGGACTGTTCCTGGTTCTGTACGGCGTGTTCCGCTTCCTGATCGAGTTCGTCCGCCAGCCCGATTCCCAGCTGGGCTACCTGTGGGGTGGCTGGCTCACCATGGGCCAGTGCCTGAGCTTCCCGCTGATTATCGTCGGCGTTTGCTTGCTGGTGTATGCGGCGAAGAAGCGCCTGCCCCAACAGGGTTCCGTGTTCGTCGGCGCTCCTGTGGCTGCAGGCACCGCGGCGGCAGGCGAGGGCTCTTCTGCTTGTGAAAGCTCCGCAGCTTGCGAGTATTCTGCGCCAAGCAAGGAATCAGCATCTCGGAAGAAGACTTCGCCGGGCAAGCGACCCGCATCCCATAAGAAAGGCAAGTAGCATGAGTGAAACGCGCATCGCTATCGTGGGTGCCGGAGCTGCGGGCCTGGTGGCTGCCATCGTGGCGGCTCGTAAGGGTGCTCAGGTGACCCTCTTCGAGGCCAAGGACCGCGTGGGCTCTTCTATCCTCGCTACGGGAAACGGCCGCTGCAACATATCGAACTCCCAGGTGTCTGCCGCTGACTATCTGCATCCTGATTTTGTGGAAGAAGCCTTTGGCGTCCTGCCTCCTCAGCAGGTTTGGGATTTCTTCGCCGACCTGGGACTTTGCCTGCGGGAAGAAGCCCAGGGCCGCATGTACCCGGTCACCAATAAGGCCAGCTCCGTGTTAGACGTCCTGCGTTTTGCTGCCGATGAGGCTGGCGTTGCGGTGGAAGCTGACCAGGAGGTGCACGGGGTGACTCCCGCGGGAAGCCAGCAGCTGCTGTACTTCGCCGACGGCACCATGGCCTTCTTCGATCGCACCATTGTGGCCGTAGGCGGCAAGGTGGTGCAGCCCCTGCTGCCGGTGAGCTATCCCTTCGCGGAGACGCGGCCCGTGCTCTGCGCTCTGCAGACCGACACCGATTACCTGAAGGGCCTCGACAACATCCGGGTTCGGGGCGCGATCACCCTGACGGCAGGCAGGAAGCATGGCAACAAGCTGGGCCAGATTCTTGCCACCGAAGAGGGCGAGGTACAGTTCCGCAAGTACGGCGTGAGCGGCGTGGCGGTGTTCAATCTGTCTCGTTTCGCCCAGCCAGGTGACGCGCTCTCTATTAACTTGCTGCCCGAGTTCACCCCCGAGCAGACCGCTGCCGAGCTGGCTCGTCGCAGGGCGGCCTTCCCCCAGCGCACGGTTGTCGATCTGTTGGCGGGCATGGTGCTGCCGGCGGTGGCTCGCTGCGTGCTGAAGCAGGCCGGCGTTGGTCCCGCTTCCGACCTGGACGACCTGGGCTGCCGTCTTCTGGCCGAGGCGCTGCACGGCTTCACCCTGGTGGTTCAGGGCTTCCAGGATCAGACCTCCCAGGTGACTCGCGGTGGCTTCAAGGTAGACTCCTTCAACCCCCGCACTATGGAATCTGAGACTGACCAGGGCCTGTACCTGACCGGTGAGGCTCTTGATATCGACGGCCCTTGCGGCGGCTATAACCTGCACTGGGCCTTTACCAGCGGCATGTTGGCTGGCGCCGCTGCAGCGGGTTTCCCCATCGTGAATCCGGGCGTTGGCTCAGCGGTTCTCGCAAGCCCCGCTGACCCCGCCGGCTCTGCAAGCCCCGCTGACCCCGCCGGCCCTGAAACCCTCGCGGAGGAGGAATAAGTGCTCGAAGTTTCCAATGTGGCCCTGCCCCTCGATGCAGGCGCTCCTAAAGCCGCGGTAGACGTGTTCCTGCGCAAGGCCGTCGCCGGTCGGCTGCACCTGAACCCTAAGGACATCTCGCAGGTGAAGCTTCTGCGTCGCAGCGTCGATGCTCGCAAGAAGGGCAACGTGCACTTCGTGGCCACCATTGCCTTCGAGGTGAAGGACCCCAAGGTCGAGGCCAAGCTGCTGAAAACCAAGAAGGCCAAGGAGCACGTGCCCTATCAGCCTTTGCGCCCCGAGCCCTTCCGCCCTGGCGCCTGTCGCCCCGTGGTGGTGGGCATGGGTCCTGCGGGCTTGTTCTGCGCGCTGTACCTTGCCAAGGCTGGCGCGCGTCCCCTGGTGGTAGAGCGCGGAGCCGACGTTGACGCTCGTTGTCGCGCAGTCGACGCCTTCTCTTCCGGCGGCCCTCTGAACACCAGCACTAACGTGCAGTTCGGCGAGGGCGGCGCCGGTACCTTCTCGGACGGCAAGCTCACCACCAACACTAAGAACCCTCGTATCGCCCATGTGCTGCATTGGTTTGTGGAGGCCGGCGCTCCCAAGGAGATCCTCTGGCAGGCCCATCCCCACATCGGCAGCGACAAGCTGCCCGGCGTGGTGCGTCGTCTTCGTCAGAAGATCGAGGACCTGGGAGGTGAG
>JAQXVU010000050.1 GCA_029225085.1 Eggerthellales bacterium
TTGCCGCCATCGCGACGGCAGCGTCTATCTTCTTCCTGTGGCTGTGGTACTACCTGGAATTCAACCTGGTGGACAACCCTCTGGATCTGGTTCTGACCATTTGCTGGTGGGTGATCATCGTGGCTGTCTGCGTGATCATCCACAAGGTCGAGAAAACCAGGCAGGAGCGCCTGCGCACCTGCCTGGTGGCCCCGGGCCTGGTGTACAACGCTGAAGCCGGTTCGGTTGCCACCACCGGTTCTGCGGTGGATGCCATCCAGTCCATCCTGCAAGGTTTGGACTACGACTTCGACATCGCCGAGCAGCGCGAGGACGCTAAGAAGGATCCCAGCGCCTTTTATAGCCTGGTGGTTCGCTCTTCGAAGTTCTCTGTCAAGAAGGACGAAGGAACCGGCGAGAGCACGGTGAGCGAATGGGAGGGCGAGGTGGCCAGCACCGCTGACCCCGATGCTCCCGCCAAGCGCTTCACCAGCCGCGAGGAGCTTGAGGCCATCCTGGCCGCGTAGGCCGCCCCGCGATCGGCGATCCCGCCGGCCGCATCGGGTCGCCGGGGCATCCCGGCCGCATAGGCCGCTAGGCGACAGGGCCCGCAGCAAGGGCCGCCCGCGACAACGAGGGGGCCCGGTTCAAGTGAACCGGGCCCCTTTCTCATGCCCTGAAACCCTGGAGCTTTCCCGCATTCGGGGCAGTCAGATGCCTAATTCGGCACGACACTTGAGCGCAAGATGCGGTTTATCTAAACTGAATCCTCTTGTGACGGGTTTTTAATGAGTTGTGTCGTCCCACTTACTTCAATCCTGGTAAAGTTATACTTAGGTATCGACTGAAACATTTACAGCGTAGGAGCGCAGTATGAGGAAATCGAACATACTGATCATCGCCATTGCGGTGGTTGCCTCAGTGTTCTTCCTGTGGCTGTGGTACTACCTGCAATTCAACCTGGTGGATAACCCCCTCGATCTGGTGCTCACCATCGTGTGGTGGGCCATCGTGATCATCGTTTGCGTGGTCATCCATAAGGTCGAGCAAAAGCGCCGCATCCGCTTGCGCACCTGCTTCGTGGCTCCTGGTCTGGTGTACAACCCGGCAGCTGGCTCCGTTTCCATCCAGTCCAGCTCCATCGACACCATCCAAGGCATTCTCGAGAACCTGGATTACGATTTCGATATCGCCGATCAGCCCGATGCCGCCGAAAGTCGTCCTGCTTCCTTCTATCAGCTGATCGTCCGTTCCCAGGAATTCCAGGTAAATTCCGATTCCGAAGCCCAGGCCAATGGCCTCCACGCCGTCAAGGAATGGCAGGGAGAAGTGGCCGTGGCCGGCAATCCCAATGCGGCTGCCAAGAAGTTCTCCAATAGGGAAGAGCTGGCGGCGCTGCTTGCATAGGCGCAGTTCAGGTGCGGTATCGTTCTGCAACTGCTGCGGACCGCTATAATTAGGTGCAGCTGGCGTAGGTTTCATAGGGGCTCGCGATGCGGGCCCTTTTTCGTACGATGGAGGCACCATGGGATTCTTCGACGAAGCTCTCGACAAGTCCGTTGACATGTGGGACAAAGGCGTCCTTGCCGCCAAGGGAGCCGTCAGCGGCGTGGCGGTTGAGCAGCAGCCCTTCATGCGCGAGTTCGCCCGCCTGTGCCGCACCGGTTGGGAGCGCGGCTGGAACGAGGCCAACGGCGGCAACCTGAGCTATCGCCTCACCAATGAAGAGGTCGACCAGGTGCGGGGCTACTTCTACAGCGATGTGAGCCCTTGGGTTCCCTTGGGCGTGCGCGCCGGTAACATGGCCCGACAGTTCCTGGTCGTCACCGCATCCGGATCATTCTTGGGCAACGTTGCCTCCCATACCGAAGAGAACGTGGGCATCGTGGAAATCAATGACACCGGCGACGCGTGGCGCTTGGTGTGGGGCCTGAAGGGCGGCGGCCGACCCACCAGTGAGCTGCCCAGCCACTTCATGAACCACTCCGTACGCATGCAGGCCACCGGCGGTGCAATGCGCGTGCTGTACCACGCTCATCCATCGCATATCATCGCCATGACCAAGCTGCTTCCTAACGATGCCGGCGTGTTGAACCGTGCACTGTGGAGCATGACCACCGAGTGCGTGCTGGTGTTTCCCGAAGGCCTGGGTCTGGTGCCCACTCTCACCCCCGGCAGCATGAACCTGGCTCAGGCAACCTGCGAGTGGATGACCAGCTGCTGCGGTTGCGTGTGGGCGAACCATGGCCTGTTCGCGTCGGGCGACAGCTTCGACAGCGCTTTCGGCCTCATGGAAACCGTGGACAAGGCCGCCGAGATCTACCTGGTTGCTCGCGCTGCCAACGGCGGGTCCGACGAGTTCCCCTCCAACCCCACCATCCAACAGCTGCAACGCGTGGCCGAGGACCTTCATCTGGTGCTGAATCCTCGATTCCTGCAGTAGAGCGTCGCAGCACCTTCACCATCCTTCGTTTCCCCGCTCTTTCTCTCGCGCCCTTCCCCTGCCATAAGCTCGGATACTCGGGCAGCTGGCGGCTGGTTGCCGTACAATGGCAGGATACGAGAATCAGGGGGCGCTACTGCGCTGGTTAAGCGATGGCGTGGCATCGTGAGCACTAACCGTGGCTTGGCGGCCACGTGCGGGCATCGCGGCACGCGACCCCTTTTACGTGAGGAGACGAACATGACCTGCGACCACAGCAATCCAAAGATCGGCATCATCATGGGCTCCAAGTCCGACCTGCCTACCATGCAAGCTTGCATGGACCAGCTGGACGAGTTCGGTGTGCCCTATGAGGTGAAGATCGCCAGCGCTCACCGCAAGCCCGAAGAAGTGCACGAGTGGGCCTCCACCGCAGTCGACCGCGGCATCCGCGTGATCATCGCCGCCGCCGGTAAGGCTGCTCACCTGGGCGGCGTGGTGGCCGCCTACACCCCCTGCCCCGTCATCGCCGTTCCCATGAAGACCTCCGACCTGGGCGGCCTGGACTCCCTGCTGTCCATGGTGCAGATGCCTTCCGGCGTGCCCGTGGCAACCGTGGCTATCAACGGCGCCAAGAACGCCGCCATCCTGGCTGTGCAGATTCTGGGCACCGGTTGCGACACTGCCCGCCAGAAGATCATCGACATGAAGGAAGAGATGAAGAACGCCTAGCCTTCGGTTCGGCGCGTGCGGCGTTCAGGTTCTGACCTGGCGCGTGCGAGGCTCAGGTTCTGGCCTGGTGAGCGCAGCGCCTAACGTGAGGGCGAGAGCCGCACGCGCCGGGCGATTCGACGGCATTTCTACAGTAGACAGAAAAGACGATCCATGACGAAACAACTGATGAAGGGCAACGAGGCCTTCGCCCATGCTGCCCTGGAAGCCGGCGTGGGGGTGGTGGCCGGATACCCGGGAACCCCATCTTCCGAGGTCATCGAGACCATCGCCAAGCTTCACGCCCAGGGCGTCGCCCAAGGCGTCCACGTGGAGTGGTCCACCAATGAGAAGGCGGCCCTGGAGCTGCTGGCCGGCGCATCCTATGCTGGCGCCCGCTGCCTGTACACTTGCAAGCAGGTGGGCCTCAACGTGGCATCCGACCCGCTCATGAGCCTCAACTACGTGGGGGTCAAGGGCGGCGTGGTGCTGCTGGTGGCCGACGACCCGGGCCCTATCTCTTCTCAAACCGAGCAGGATACCCGCAGGTTCGCGTCCTTCGCCAAGGTGCCGGTGCTGGACCCGGCCACCCCGGAGGAGGGCTTTGCCATGCTGAAGCAGGCCTTCGAGTTGTCCGAGAAGTTCCGTACCCCGGTGCTGTTTCGCCCCACCACGCGCATCTGCCACGCCTCAACCTTCTTCGACGTGGAGCCCGCCACCCAGGCGCGCTCGGCGGAGGGTTTCGTGAAGGATCCCAAGTGGGTCATCTTTCCCAAGCGCTCCTATAAGGGCCACGGCGAGATCAACGCCCGGCTTCCCCGTATCGCCCACGAGTTCGGTGGGGAAGGTTACGCGGCCTTCAACCAAGTGGAGGAATGGAGCGTCGAACAGGGCGGAGACGTTGTGCGCGCTGAGGCTTCCGAGGGCGCTGAGGCTGCCGCGCCTGCTGGCTCTGTTGCCCTTTCCGCGCCTGCAAACGTCAGCGCGCAGCCGGGAGAGGCTTCCGCGCCTAACGGTTCCGCTGCTCCTTCCGCATCTGCGCCCCACATGGCCATCGTGGCCGGGGGCATTTCCGCATCTTACGCTCGGGAGGCCCTGGCGCTGTTGAAGCAGCGAGCCCGGGCCAAGGGCGTCAACCTGCCCGCCTGCCGCGTGATCACCGTGGGCACGCCGTATCCGTTCCCCGCCGACCTGGTGCGAGGCGCTCTGGACGGCATCCACGAGGTGCTGGTGCTCGAGGAGCTTGACCACGTGCTGGAGGACGAGGTGCTGAAGCTGGCCGGTGCCGCCCATCTGGACCTGCTGGTCCACGGCAAGCTGGATGGGTTCACTCGCGACCGTGGCGAGAACGACGTGGCCGACTGCCTGGAGCGCATCTGCAGCTTCTTCGTGGAGGCGCTGGTGCAGCAGGGATTCTCGGCTGGTGACGTCATGGCCGCCCTGAACGTCACCGCTTCCGTGGGGTCCTTGGTTGAGCAGAGCCCCTTCGACCAGGAGGCGCTGGAGCCCCTGATTCCCGTGCGCCCGCCCATCCTGTGCGCGGGATGTCCTCATCGCGGGGCGTTCTACGCGGTGAAGAAGGCCGTGGGGAAGCGCCGCAATGCTCGCCTGTGCGGCGATATCGGCTGCTACACCTTGGGCAACGCCATGCCCCTGGACGCCGTGGATACGTGCCTGTGCATGGGCGCGGGAATCACCGTGGCCCAGGGCTTCGCCGTTGCCGAGCCGGGGGTGAAGGCCGTATCCTTCGTGGGCGACTCCACCTTCTTTGCCAGCGGCATGACCGGCGTGGCCAACGCGGTGTACAACCAGCATGACATCACCATTGCAGTGCTGGACAACGCCACTACCGCCATGACCGGATCCCAGCCTCACCCGGGCACTGGCGTCACCCTCATGGGCCCCAAGACTAAGCCCATCTCCATTGAGGCGGTGCTGCGGGCCCTGGGCGTGGAGTGCATCACCTTCGCCGACCCCCTGCGCTTGGAGGAATCCGTGGCGGCGGCCAAGGAGGCCATTGACTTCGACGGCCCCTCCGCCATCATCTTCCGTTCGCCCTGCACCAAGCTCATCAAGCCCGCGGCTCCCGCTGTTCACGATGCGGAAGCTTGCACCGGCTGCAAGGTGTGCGTGGCTGCGCTGGGTTGCCCCGCCTTGTCCTGGGATGCCCAGGTCGGCCATCCTAAGGTCGACACGAGCCTGTGCGTAGGCTGCGGATTGTGCGTTGACCTGTGCAAGGACGGTGCGCTCAGCTGCCCGTCCCGCACGGAGGAAGGAGGCGCCCGATGATCAACATCTCCATCGCCGGCATCGGCGGACAGGGTAACGTGCTGTCCGCGAAGATCCTGGCCCAGGCCGCCCTGGCCAAGGGCTGGCAGGTGCGCTCCGCCGAGACCACCGGCATGGCCCAGCGCGGCGGCGACGTAACCAGTCACGTGCGCATGGGCAGCGACGGCGAGCCCGTGCATTCCCCCATTCCCGCCAAGGGCACCGTGGACGTGATCATCGCCATGGAGCCGGGGGAGGGCGCCAGGTCGCTTCCGCTGCTGAAGCCCGATGGCCTCATGGTCATCGCCCGCACCGGCATGCCTCCCGCCACCGCCGACATGAAGGCCAAGCCTTACGACCCCGCTACCGTCATCGACGCACTGCAGCGCCAGGGTGTGAACCTGCTGGCCGTTGACGACCACCAGCTGTGCGCCCAGTTGGGAAGCCGCAAGGCCCTGAACATCGTCATGCTGGCGGCAACGTTGGCGGCGGCCCCTGCGGCCCTTGCCGGCAAGCTGACCCTCGACGACATGCGCGCTGCCATTCCCCAATGCGTGAAGCCCGCATTCGTTGACATGAATTTGGCCGCCATCGACCTTGCCGAGCAATACGTTCGCCACTTGCAGGCGTAACGTTGTAGGAAACGCCCTCGACCCGCGCCTCACGCGACGTTCACGCGTTTCGCTGGCGCTGTATTCGACACCTTCGCCATACTGTAGGAGGACCTCATGGAAATGACCCCGGAGCAGCTTGCTGCCATCAAGAAGCAATTCGTCAACCTGAAGGAGCGCTCGCCCTTCTACGCCAAGAAGTTCGAGGGCATCGACCTGTCCGACATCCAGACCCAGGCCGATTTCGAGAAGCTGCCCTTCTCCGAGAAGGCCGACCTGCGCGACGCCTATCCTCTGGGACTGGCCGCTGTGCCTCCTGAGAAGATCGTTCGCATTCACTCCTCTTCCGGCACCACCGGCACCCCTGTCATCATCCCCTACACCCAGAAAGACGTGGATGACTGGGCAACCATGTTCGCCCGCTGCTATGAGTATGCCGGCGTGACCCCTGAAGATCGCGTGCACATTACCCCAGGTTACGGCCTGTGGACGGCGGGCATCGGCTTCCAGCTGGGCTGCGAGAAGCTGGGCGCTATGGCCATCCCCATGGGCCCTGGCAATACCGATAAGCAGCTCAAGATGATGGAGGACCTGCAGTCCACGGTGCTGTGCGGCACCAGCTCCTATGCGCTGCTGCTGGCCGAGGAAATCGAGAAGCGAGGCATCCGCGATAAGCTGGCCCTGAAGAAGGGCATCATCGGCTCCGAGCGCTGGGGCGAGAAGATGCGCAAGCGCATCGGCGAGGAGCTGGGCATCGAGCTCTACGATATCTACGGCCTGACCGAGATCTACGGCCCCGGCATCGGCATCAACTGCAAGGCCGACAGCGCCATGCACATCTGGAACGACTTCGTGTACGTCGAGGTCATTGATCCCGAAACCGGCGAGCTGGTTCCCGACGGCGAGTCTGGCGAGATCGTGCTCACCACCTTGCAGAAGGAAGGTGCGCCGCTGATCCGCTTCCGCACCCACGACCTGAGCCGCATCGTGCCCGGCGAGTGCTCCTGCGGCAGCAAGCATCCGCGCATCGACATCATCACCGGTCGTACCGACGACATGGTGAAGGTCAAGGGCGTCAACATGTTCCCAGCTCAGGTAGAGGAAATCATCGCCTTCACCGACGGCGCCTCCTCCGAGTACCAGGTGATGATCGACCATCTCGACGGCAAGGACATCATGACGGTGTTCTTCGAGACCGAGGCCACCGGCGAGGAGTGCACCAGGATCGAGGAGAACATGCGCCTGCTGTTCAAGGGCAAGCTGGGCATGAGCCCCAACCCCAAGGGCGTGCCCATCGGCTACCTGCCCCGCAGCGAGAAGAAGACCAAGCGCATCTTCGACAACCGCTATTAATTTTTGTCGCCGCGCAGACGCTCATTGTTTCGCGGCGCAGCTAAGCATTGTGGAAGGGCTCGCATTGCGAGCCCTTCTTGCGCCGCGCCCCTCGGCGCAGGCGCACCTAAGGCGCGACGCGCGGTCCCTCGGCAACGCCGAGGGCCTTCCACTGCTTTCTGAAATCCTCAGCTTTGCGCATCTGAGGGACACGCACCAGGCCTTTCTTCCACCTCTTGAAGATTGCCCGAGGTTTTTTCAAGAAACCGTGGTATTTTCGACCCATGTTGAATTGCAAGGGACATAACGGCCAGGGATGCGACGTTTGCAACGCCCTTTCCTCTCAGGTTGCCGCCGAGGGTAGCCTGGTGCAGTGTGCCGTCATGAGCCAGGCTCTTGCCATGCAGTCTACGCGCGCTATGGCTGTCATGAGCGAGGGTATGGCCATGCAATGTTCCGCAACCGGCATCTACTTTTATTAGAGAAGGCTCCGAATGGGTTCGGGGCCTTTTTTCGTGCCTTTGTGCCCATTCTCGCCTTCATTAGGAAGGGAGAAACACGACCATGATCGCTAAGATCGCCGTCATCCTCATCTTCGTCGGTGTCGTTATCGGCGTTGGCGTCTGGGCTCGTAGCAGCTCGAAGAGCGTGGACGGGTTCATTCTGGGTGGCCGCAACGTAGGCCCCTGGCTGTCCGCCTTCGGATTCGGAACCAGTTACTTCAGCGCGGTGGTGTTCATCGGCTACGCGGGTCAGTTCGGATGGAAGTACGGCATGGCTGCCTTCTGGATCGGCATCGCCAACGCCGTCATTGGCTCGCTGCTGGCCTGGTGGATTCTCGGCCCTCGCACCCGCGAGATGACGCAGCGCCTGAAGGCCACCACCATGTCCGAGTTCTTCGGCAAGCGCTACAATTCCAAGGCTATCCGCATTGCGGCGGCTGCCATCATCTTCGTGTTCCTGATCCCCTATACGGCCTCTATCTACAACGGCCTGTCCCGTCTGTTCGCCATGGCCTTTGGCTTGCCCTTTGAGTGGTGCGTCATCGGCATGGCGGTGGTGACCTGCATCTACGTGGTGCTGGGCGGCTACATGGCCACGGTCATGAACGACTTCATTCAGGGCGTGATCATGCTGCTGGGCATCATAGCGGTTATCGCAGTCGTTTTGGCTGGTCAGGGTGGCTTTATGGAAGCAGTCACTAACCTCAGCCAGGTGCAGGCCGAGGGCACCAGCATGCTAGGTGCCTTCACATCGATGTTCGGCCCTGACCCGCTGAACCTGCTGGGTGTCGTGATCCTTACGTCCCTGGGCACCTGGGGCCTGCCTCAGATGGTCACCAAGTTCTACGCCATTAAGGAAGGTCCCGCCATTAAGCAGGGCGCCATCATTTCCACCATCTTCGCCCTGGTGGTTTCCGGTGGTTGCTACTTCCTGGGTGGCTTCGGCCGTCTCTTTGGCGATCAGGTGGAATTCGCCGCTAACGGCACGCCCATCTACGACAGCATCGTGCCAACCATGCTGTCAGGTCTGCCTGACATCTTGCTGGGCATTGTGGTGGTGCTGGTGCTGTCTGCCAGCATGTCTACTCTGGCCAGTCTGGTGCTCACCTCGTCTTCGACCCTGACGCTGGACATCGTGAAGGGCAACCTGGTGAAGGACATGAGCGAGCGCAGCCAGATCTTCACCATCCGCGCTCTCATCGTGGTGTTCGTGGTTATTTCCGCGGGCCTGGCACTGGTGCAGTACACCTCGACGGTGACCTTCATCGCGCAGCTCATGGGCATTTCTTGGGGCGCTATCTCCGGCGCCTTCCTGGGCCCCTACTTCTGGGGACTGTTCATGAGCCGCGTCTCGAAGCCTGCGGTTTGGGCAAGCTTCATCTTCGGCGTGGGCCTGACCACCGGCAACATGATCGCCGGCATGCTGGGCACCCCGCTCATTGCCAGCCCCATTAACTGCGGCGCCATTGCTATGGTGGGCTCTCTGATCATCGTGCCCATCATCAGCTTGCTCATTCCTGGTCAGCGCTTTGACGTGTTCCCACCCACGGAGTCCGGCGCTATCGACCGCGAGTACGCTGCCGGTCTGCAGGACATCACCAAGTTCGAGCATCATGAGGAGCGTGCAACTGCTGAGACTACGCCTCGGTAACAGATGGGCTCCCCGCAGGAATCACGCTTGCGGGGAGTCTGACCCTCGCAGCTAAAATGCGTCCTCGAGGGGATTTCCCGAGTTGTGGGGTGCCCGAAAAAGCGTAGGATACGTTGCGGAAGGGGACTCGTCGTGCATGCGACGATGCTTTGTGCGATTCAGGATGCGTCTGCTGCGCAGCCGCGGGCTAGCAGCGCGAGCGCTGACGAGACTGCGCAGTCGCGATGGGGTTGAACGCATACCGTGAGAGTGCGGTATTGCGGCGGCTGACCATCGGGGCTGGCTAAGCGACTGATGCTAACAGCGACGCGAGAGGACAGGAGCGCAGGCAGTGAGCCTCTTCGGAACAAATGGACGATTGATGCCCAAGGTGCGGTCAGCCGTTGCGCTGGCCTGCACCTTGGGCGTTTCTTTGGCCTTGTCGGCGGTGGCGGCAGTGCCAGAGGGCGCAGATCTTGCAAAGGTGAAAGCCCAGAAGGGCGCAGTGTTCACCTTCGTTGTCGAGGACGAGGATGCGAAGGCGTCGGAAGACGCCGAGGAGTCTGCGGCGGAGACCGATTCATCTTCCACCAGCGATTCGGCTGACGAGGATGCGAAGGCGTCGGAAGCTGCTGGGGAACCGGCGATCGCATCGTCGGCTGCGCCGACGCTTTCCACTGAATCTGAGAAAGCCATTACCAAGGCTATATCCGCAGCTGAGAAGCGGGGTACCAACGTTGGTCTGGTGCTCATAGACCTGACCACTGGCGCGGGTCTGGGCTACAACGTCGACAAGAACATCTTCGGCGCCAGCTCTGTGAAGGCGTCCTGCGTCACCTGGGTGCTGCAGAGCTATGTGGATACCGGCAAGGCTCGGCTCACCAAGGAGTATCCTAGCGGCATCTACAACAGTCAGGGCTATCTGACGGTGACGAGCAGTAAGCCGCTGCAGGACATCATGCGCAATGCGCTGGTGAAGTCCGACAATGCCGATTACCTGGCCCTACGGGAGGATTTCAGCGAGAAGTCCTACGTGAAGTGGCTTGCGTCATGCGGGATCGACGATGCGGAGCGAATGGTGCAGGACACCGATTTCCCCCATTACAGCGCTCGCGATTGCGCTTGCATCTGGCTGCGGATCGCCTCGTACATTAGGGACGATTCCGAGAACGCTCAGCTTCTCGCCAGTTGGCTTAGCGATGCGGAGTTCAGTAACATCGGGAAGGCTCTGAAGAACCAGGGAGCCACGATTTACTGTAAGGCTGGCTGGAACGCCGATGTGGGCTATCAGGGGTGCTGTGAGGGCTCCTATGTGGTCTGTGACGGGCGTGAGTACGTGCTTTGCGTCATGACCGATGCCGCAGCCTATGCCGATTACGACGACCCTGCCTGCAAGGACCTGCAGGCTATCGCTGCGGCTGCCTTTGCTGCGCGGGGGGAGCTGGCGGGGTAGGGGAGCCAATCGGGCGTTGTTGTGACCTTGTGCCGCACAGGTAGCCCGATGCCGTGCGGGAGGCGAGTACCTGTAGCCTGATGCCGCGCAAGCGGTCCGACGCCGCGTGCAATTTCAGCGCGCGTGGGCCGCGAAACGATTTAGCGGCTGATGATATCGATGGGGCAGTCGTGCTCTTCTACAGGCACTTCTTCTACCTCTTGCTCGGCGAAGGCGACGCCGATGACCTGGCAGGTGTCTGAGAGGCGGGGGAGATAGCGGTCGTAGTTACCGCCGCCGTAGCCCAGGCGGTTGCTGTTGCTATCGAAGGCAACCAGAGGGCAGATCAGGGCAGTGAGGTCGCGGGGGTCTACCAGGGGGAACTCGCGGAAAGCCTTTTCCTCGGCGCTGAAGCTCAGCATGGGGTTCGCCACGAAGGGCGCGGCAGTATGCTGCATGCTGTTGATGCTGCCATCGGAGGTTTTCTGGTTCAGGTTAGCACCCTTCGTTTCGCCGGTGGTGCGGCGCTTCCACCTTTGCAGCTGTACGGCGGCCAGGTACTGGGTGTAGCTGACGCAGCGCATCTCCATGAATTGGGATTGGCCCTCGAAGACGGGCTTGCGCATGCAGGGGAAGGCGATGAGGGCGCCTTGCTGGAAGGCGTGGTCGATGAAGTGGTGCAGGGAGACTTCCTGGGTGAGGGCGGAATATACGCCGATGACCTGTTGCTTGCCGGGTTGCAGGCGCTCGATGAGCTCTTGGCAGATGGCGTCGCTCTTGGCGGATCGCTGGTCGTCAGTCATGGTTCGACGGCGGGCGAAGATCTCCTGCCTGAGAGCTTTCTTCTGTTCTGCGATATCGTTTTCGCTGGTCATAGGGCCTCCTTACCATTGTTTAGGTTAGCGCAAATGCAGCGAAACGAACGTTAGTTTTTTGTGAAAGATTCAGGAGCGATGGGATGACTGCAGCGATGCGGGTAGTACGACAAGCTGGATGCAGGTGGCATGGGTATCGTGGCAAGCTGAGCATTGGCGATGGGCATGCTGCGACAAGATGGGTGCAAGTGGCGCGGGCGTCCTGGCAGGCTGGGGTTAGCGATGGGTGCGTGTCGGCATTGAGCGCGCGTGTGATGCGTCGGGCGCGAAAAACCGGGATTGCTGCAAGATTTGAAGCCTTACCAGACAATTAGGTGGCCCTTCCGGAGATTAGAGAAGCTCAGAGAGCACGAACGGCTGCTTATTCGACACGAACCAGATACGGGCAGGTTCCTGGGTTGGGGATCCGTCTGGTAAGACGCCATATCTTGCAAGAAAGCGCGCTTTTCTTTCCTCAGACCATGAAAGGCGCCGGAATGCCCCGAAAAAGGGCATGAAAAAAGCCGCCTAAGAAGCGGCTTGAAGATTCAAAATGGTGCGCCCTGCAGGATTCGAACCTGCGACGTACTGATTCGTAGTCAGTCCCTCTATCCAGCTGAGGTAAGGGCGCGTCATTTGCAGCAACAGATATATTGCCAGGGTTGGGTCTGTTTGTCAAAGGTTTTTCCAAACTTTTTTGAAAATGTTCGGAAGGGGGCCGTCTGACGCTCATTGCTAAGCGTGCTTAGAGTTTTCTCCCAGAAGTGTTTGAAGCTCACCTGACCCATTTAAAGCTCGGTGAGCTACTCGGCCGCTTGCCCGGAATCGTTGTGGCTCCCGCTTACTTGCGCTTCTTCTTGTTGCTCCTCATGTTCTTGTTGTAGTTCTTGTTGTTCTTATTGTTCTTGCTGTTCTTACCGAATGCCTTGTTAGAGAAGTGCAGCATGACGGCAGATGCGAGGATGATGCAGATGCCGATCGCCAGGCCGAAGGTCTGGCGGGTTTCGTCGTCCATGTCGGCAAAGGGGTTTGCCATGGCGATAGGCGCAAGGACGAGGCTTGCGATGATGGTCAGGGTCGCGAGATACGCGAAGCGCTTTACGTTCATAGGATCCTCCGGATTTGTCGGTGCGTCGCTCCTCGGGGCTGGCGCCGCGCCCGCTTTCCTGCATAAAGTCGGGCCCGAGGGCAATGCATCTAGTATAAGGCTTTTGCCGTTTGTGGCTACGGAGGAGAGGAAGGCGGGGAACTGACGAAAGCGTTGGCAATTTTGGGGTATGGAAAAGCCCAGCGGGCAAATGCCCGCTGGGCTTTTTCAGCGATTGCTTATGTTGCTCACGTAATCAAGCGGCGGCGTGTCGAGCGTCCGCTTGGTCAAACCGACGATGCGTCGAGTGATGCGTCGTGTGGTGTACCGAGTGATGCGTCGTGTGGTGCATCGAGTGATGCGTCGAGCGTCCGCTCGGTTCGCTTGCGCGGCTACCCGATTGCGTATGCAGCTTACGCGGCTACGCGATTACTCGACGATCTTCTGGCCGATGGTCTTGCGCAGTACCAGCAGGGTGCCGATGGTGAGCGCCGCACCAATTGCCAGGCAGATTACGGCGTTCTTCACGAAGCCAGCGATCACGAAGCACACGAAGGAGATGGCGGCCACGGTGATGACGTAGGGCAGCTGGGTGTTTACGTGATCGATGTGCTTAATGTTCGCACCTGCAGATGCCATAACCGTGGTATCGGAAATGGGGGAGCAATGGTCGCCGCAGACTGCGCCAGCCAGGCATGCGGAGATGCCGATGGTGAGCAGCGTGGGCTCGTTGGCGAAGATAGGCAGCACGATGGGGATGAGGATGCCGAAGGTGCCCCAAGAGGTGCCGGTAGAGAATGCCAGGAAGCATGCCACCAGGAAGATGATGGCCGGCAGCATGGCGTACAGGCCAGCAGCGGCGCCTTCCATAAGGCCAGCGACGAAGACGTCTGCACCCAGAGCGCCGGTCATGTTCTTCAGGGAGATGGCCAGGGTCAGAATCAGGATGGCGGGAACCATGGCGTTGAAGCCCTTTACGAAGGTGTCCATGGCGTCCTTGAAGTTAACCACACGGCGCAGCAGCAGGTAGATGAAGGCAAATACCAGTGCGATCAGAGCACCCCATGGCAAGGCCACGAAGGCGTCTGTGTTGCCGAAGGCCATGATGACGTTGCCAGCGTACTCGGGATCCTCGCCCCAGAAGCCGCCGACGTACAGCATACCGATGATGCAGCAGATGATCAGCATGAACACGGGCAGCAGCATGTCCCACATGCTTGCCTTGCGGTTCTCGGCCATGGTGTCGTTGCCCAGGGAGCCCAGTTCGCCTTCCTTCCATGCGCGAAGTTCAGCGGCGGCCATGGGGCCGTACTCGAAGTTCATGACGATGAGGCCGATGACGAACACCAAGGTCAGCAGGGAGTAGAAGTTGAAGGGGATGGCGCTGATGAACAGCTGGATGCCGTCGACGTTCAGATCGGATGCAACGCCGGAAACTGCTGCGGCCCAGGAAGAAACGGGGGCGATCATGCAGATGGGGGCGGCGGTTGCGTCGATGATGTAGGACAGCTTGGCGCGGGAGATCTTCTGGTTATCGGTGACGGGGCGCATGACCGAACCGACGGTCAGGCAGTTGAAGTAGTCGTCGATGAAGATCAGGATGCCCAGGATGAAGGTGGCCAGCTGGGTGCCGATGCGGCTCTTAATGTGGGTTGCGGCCCACTTGCCGAAGGCAGCGGCGCCACCGGTGGTGTTCACCAGGGCCACCATGATTCCCAGCATTACCAGGAATATGAAGATGCCCGCGTTGTCGGCGATGGCGGGGACGAAGCCACCGTTAATGACGGTGTCGATGGTTCCGATGGGATCCATGCCGGACACCATGAAGGCGCCGATGAGGATGCCCACCAGCAGGGAGCTGAAGGCCTCTTTGGTGATGAGCGCCAAAACGATGGCCACCAGAGGCGGGAACAGAGCCCACGCTGTGTTGACGAATTCGATTTCCAAAATTCCTCCTTAGGCGCGACACCGTGGAACCTCGCATGTTCCGGGGCAGGCTCGCGCATGCTATTTAGTTGTGAGCATTATATGTGGGCTGTGTTGCTTTTGTGTTGCCAGCGCAAAGAGGGCGTTATTTCTTCGGCGACTTGTACAGCAGCATCAGGGCGGCGCCGATTGCGCAGCAGATGGCCACGCAGATCATCATCTGCTGATAGCCCAGGATGTTGGCGTTGGCGGTGACGAAGCCCACGAAGATGGCGGGCGCCAGCGTGGTGCCGATCTGGCGAACCAGGGCGATGGTGCTGATGGCGGCCGTGCTTTCTTCCACAGGGACATTTTCCAGAATCATGTAGTTCGTGGGGGCACCCATAGCGAAGCCCATACCCGCGCCCACAATGGCCAGGCCGATGAGCATGGTGACCACGCTGGGGTACGCGGTGGTGATAAATGCCAGGAACAGGAAGCCGCCCATAGCCACGACCAGGCCAGACAGCAGCACGGGCTTAGGGCCGATTTTGTCCATGAGCCTGCCGGCGATCATGGGGCCGGCGATGCTGAAGATGCCGATGACCGCCACGTAGTAGCCGCCGGAGCCTGCGGGGATGTTCAGCAGGAACTCGGCGAACTGGGAGATGATGGTCATAGAGATGATCATGGCGCCGATGAAGAAGGATACGGCCATGGTGATCACGATGGGGCGGCTGCGGAAGTATTCAAGGTGGAAGATGGGATCGTCGGCGCGACGTTCGATGAGGGCGAAGATGACGCCGAAGGCTACGGCGGCCAGGCCCATGCCCCAGACCTCGATGTTGGCTGCGGAGGCCAGGTTGAAGAAGTCGAGGCTCTTCAGGGCCAGCAGCAAGGCGCAGATGAGGGCCACGAAGATGGCGGCGCCTACCAGGTCGAGGCGGCCCTTGGCCTCGTGGGTGTTGTTGGGCAGGAACTTGGTGGCGCCGAGGAGCAGCAGCAGGCAAACGGGCAGGCACCAGAAGAAGAGCCAGCCCCAGTTGTGCACGCCGCAGATGCCCAGGATGGCGCTGCCGGCAGCGGCGCCGACGATGTTGGAGATGCCCGCTACGGAGGCGGCCATGCCCAGAGCCATGCCGCGCTTCTCCGGTGGGAAGGCGGTGCCCATCTCGGCGTTGGCGATGGGGATCATGCCGCATGCGCCGACGGCCTGCACGACGCGACCTGCCAGGAGCAGGGCGAAGTTGCTGGTGAGGGCCGAGATTCCGCAAAGGGTGAGGCCTGCGGCGAAGAGAACGATGCAGGCCATGAGGACGGTCTTGCGGCCGTTGCGGTCTGCCAGCTTGCCGATGACGGGGATAAGGGCAGCGTAGAAGAGGGTGTAGATGTTGATCATCCAGATGCCGGCGGAGTCGTCGATGCCGAAGTCGAGCTGGATGAGGGTACGGGCGGGGATGATCATGCCGACGTACAGGCCGCCGACGAACAGGCCCGTGAGGTAGATGGCCATCATGGCCCCGAAGTTCTGCTTGCGCTGCTTAGGAGCTGCGGCGGCGGTGCCGGTTGCGGCTCCGGTTGCGTTGTTGGCGGAGTTGGCGGCGCTGGATGCGGCGGCGGGGTGGCCTGATGCGGCGGCGGGGTGGCCCGCGGGCTTTGCGTCGACGTGAGCCTCTGCGTGGGCTGCGGTGCCTTCGGTTGCGATGTGAGTTGCGGTGCCTTCGGTTGCGACGTGAGTTGCGGCGATCGTATCGCCGGTTGCTGCGTGGGCTGCGGTGCTCGCAGCGTGGGATTCGTGCTTCATGAAATGCCTCGATATGCGATTTGGTTGGGTTTCTGGGCGTTCATTGTAGGACTTTTAGGGGACCTGACACGTGAAGCCTTCGGGCAGCGTGCGATAATCGGGCCGATAACTTCCACAGAATAAAGATTGGCGTGTTTTTTATGCGGGATAAGAGTGTGGCGGCCCCTCATGTACAGGGGGCCGCAAAGAAGCAATCTACCACCAGGCGGACGCTGCACTACTACTGGCTGGTGACCAAGAAGCACATGGGATACTTCGTGGCGCTGATGCTGAGCACCTTTGCTTTCGTGGCGCTGCTGTCCTATGGCAACCCCTTCGTCATGAGCCTCATCGTGGACAAGGTGAGCGAGGGACCCGTCCTTGCCGACCAGGTGTTTTCTACTTACGGGCCCTACATTGTGGCGCTGATTCTCATTAACGTGTTCGGCCAGGCGGCGAGCAAGCTGCAGGACTACACCCTCTACAAGCTCGAGATTGCCGCGTCCTACGACCTGGCCACCATGAGCTTCGATGCCCTGTGCAATCAGTCGATGAGCTTCCATAGCAATCGCTTCGGGGGCACGCTGGTGAGCCAGACCTCCAAGTTCATGAGCGCCTACAACCAGCTGCTAGAGACCGTGAATTTCCCTTTTATGCCGGTGTGCTGCTCCATCATTTTCACCTGCGGTATTTTGGCGCCGCGGGTGCCGCTGTACGTGGTGATTCTCATGGCGCTGCTCATCGTGTACGCCAGCGTTTCCTACTACATGTACAAGCGCATCTTGTCCCTGAACGAGAAGGCGGCAGGCGCTCAGAACAACCTGTCTGGCGAGCTGTCGGATTCCGTGGCCAACATTCTCGCGGTGAAGACCTACGGACGCGAGGATTACGAGCGGGGGCTGTTCGACGAGGCAAACCGCGAGGTGGTGCGCAGGGACTCTAAGCGCATGTGGGCGTCGCTGACCAGGGGTATCATCACGGCGTGCATCACCGTGGTGATCATGAGCGTGGTTGCGGTGTTCATCGCCGGCGGCAACGCATGGTTTGGCATTACGCCGGGTACGTTGGTGCTCATGTTCACCTACACCTACACGATCACGAATCAGTTCAACTTCATTAACAACGGCTTGCAGAAGTTCAACCGTGCCTTCGGTGACGCGTCGGGCATGACCATCGTCCTCGATGAGCCCAGGTTGGTTGCGGATAAGCCTGATGCTCAGCCGCTGGTGGTGCGTGAGGGAGCCATCGACTTCCAGAACATCGGGTTCTACTACACGGACGGCGATGCCAAGACGAGGGTGTTCGAGGACTTCAACCTGCACATCCCCGCAGGTCAGCGCATTGGTCTCGTGGGTATGAGTGGTGCGGGCAAAACCACTCTCACCAAATTGCTGCTGCGCTTGAGCGATATTCAGGAGGGCCGCATCCTGGTTGATGGCCAGAACGTGGCGGACATCACCCAGCAAAGTTTGCGCAGGCAGATCGCGTACGTGCCCCAGGAAGCGCTGCTATTTCACCGTACTATCGCCGAGAACATCGCGTACGGCAGGCCCGACGCCACTATGGATCAGATTCGCGAGGCGGCGCGTCAGGCCAACGCCCTGGAGTTCATCGAGAAGCTGCCCCAGGGCTTTCAGACCGTAACCGGCGAGCGAGGCGTGAAGCTTTCCGGTGGCCAGCGTCAGCGCATCGCCATCGCTCGCGCCATGCTGGCGGATTGCCCGGTACTGGTGCTCGATGAGGCCACCAGCGCCCTCGATTCTGAGAGCGAGCACCTGGTGCAGGAGGCCCTGGGACGCCTTATGCAGGGGAGGACGTCCATCGTGGTGGCTCATCGATTGTCGACGGTGGCGAGTTTGGACCGCATCGTGGTTTTGGCCGATGGCCAGGTGGTTGAGGACGGCAGCCACAGCGAGCTCATCGCTGCAGGCGGCGAGTACGCGCATCTGTGGGATCGGCAGACCGGCGCCTACCTGGAGTAAGGCTCGCAGCGCGCGGGAGGCGCCGAGCTCGCCACTGGCACGCTGCTGACGGGTGCG
>JAQXVU010000051.1 GCA_029225085.1 Eggerthellales bacterium
GAGAAGTACCTGGCCTCCGACCAGGCCTCGTCCTGGTCGCACATCACAGCACCCGCCAGCCTGAGCAGGGACTTCTCCGAGGGGAACACCTGCGCGACTCGGCTGCGGCGCTTGATCTCTCGGTTGGCGCGCTCCTGGACGTTGTTGGTCCTGAGCCTCTTCCAGTGGCTCTGCGGGAAGTCGAGGTGGGCCAGGGCGTCGGGCTCGGCCTCCTCCAGGACCGCCGCGGCCTTCGGGCAGCAGCCCTCAAGCATCTCGCATGCCACGTGGTACATGGCCCCGACACGATGATTGGCGTCCATTCCCTTGTACACCCGACGGAGCGCTTCATGGGAATCGGGATCTGAGGAGCTGTCCCATAGACGGTTGCTTGCGCTCCTGCCCGCCCTGGGCAAAGCCATTAGGTTCATTAAAGAGAAACGCCGCAAGCGCTAACTTGCAACGTTTCGAATTCTAAGAGGCGTGCCCACGCAGCACCATGGGCTGCCGCCGGGTTTCATTATGCACCGACGCAAAGCTGGATTAATCAATGGTGGCGCGACGGTAATTAAGGCGATACGAGAAATCATCGTCCACCTTCATGAGGCTATCGTGCTTTGCGGCCATCAGAACGCTTGCGTACAGCTCATCCGCCGCATCGGCATCGGACCTAAAGGAAACAGCGGAACCTTTCTGCATCTCTCCCAAGTTCATGTCGCTGACTTCGTTCTGTCCCATAGCGTTTCCTTTCACGTTCGATCAAAGCGATTCCTGCAATCCTGCATTGGGTCTCCCTCTTCCATAATCCGGCCAAGGGGCTGTTCCGTGGGTATCGGCCGGGTATCTGCAGGTAGCTGCTTTGCAAGTGATTCGGAACCATCTGCCCTACTCCTTCGGCAGCGTTCGTCAGGGTAGGGCAGAACCGGGCGGTAGCCGTTCAGAACCGGTCGGTAGCTGGCTGGGGTAAGGTGGTAGAGCAAGAGCTTTCGCCTGAACTTTTTTGTGATCTGCAGCTTTTCGATGATGTTGCAAGTCCCCCTTTTGCTTACGGGTTCCGCAAACGGGGAACTGGCGGAATCGGGCTGCTGGAATTGCTGCTCGGCGATGCGCCCCTGGCCGACATGGCTGCGCACTTGGGCCTCAAGGAGCAGATGACGCGAAAGCATGTGGCCTCCTTGGAGGCGATGGGCGTCGTCGTGAAGCGTCGTAAGCGCAACCCGGTGACCTTTGCTCTTTCTGACGAATTCAAGGAACGGTGCTAGACTATCTATGCAAACCCCGACAGATATCGATTCCTGATAATAAAACCAATTCATGGCGGGTGCCGTAGTCGGCTTGTTTCGTTGATTGAATGCAATCAAATCATCTGGGATTATTAGTTTGAATGGCGGTTGGAGATTATTTGAAAGGGGAACTCCATGGCGCGTGAATCTTCCGATATCGAATCAGGGAGCCCTAAGCGTTCAAAAATCAGCCCAGATTCCCCGACGCTTCAAAACGTGCATTTCTCACTGCGCGACGAGATCATCGATGTGGTTATCGCCGACGAGGACACGTTGTTCGTCGAGGGGCTGGCCGCCCTGGTGAACCAGTGGGAGGAGTTCGAGGTCTCGGGAAAGGCCCTCACCTTCGCAGGCGCGGTGAAGCTTTGCCAAGAGAACCAGCCCCGCATCGCCATGTTGGCGGTGCGCATCAACGGGGAGCACGTGGCATCGGTCATTTCCTCCATCGCCGAGGTTTCGCCTAATACCAACGTCATCGTGCTGGCCTCCAAAAGGCAGGCCGATGACGTCATTGATGCGCTTCGCGCCGGAGCCTGGGGCTATGGCGCCAGGGAAGAGGTGTCGCCCAATCGCATTCGCTCGCTGATCTGGGGTGTCGCCTGCGAGGATATCGCTTTCTCCGGATCTATCCGGGAGGCCCTCATGAATGCGCTGAACGCATCCGCTCCTTCGGTGGAACAGCAGGAGCTCGATCGCATGGATAAGCTCACCGAGCGCGAGCGGCGCATTCTCATCTATCTTGCTCGCGGATGGTCCAATGCTGAAATCGCCGATCAGCTGTACTTGAGCCAGCCCACGGTGAAGAAGGAGATCAGCAACATCATCGAGAAGCTGCAGGTGGCCAACAGGGTCCAGGCGGCGGTTGCCGCGGTGCGGCACCCCGGATTCAGGGGATAGCCTGCTCCCCGTGGTTTTGATGCCCTTGAGGCATCGCCCGAATGGCTTCTGCATCGGCACGCCAGCTTTACGCATCGGCACGTCTGCGTCTTGCATCAGCACGCCAGTTTTACGCATCGGCACGTCCGCGTCTTGCATCAGCACACCAAATACTCGCGCTAACGCGTCAACTTGAGCCCCGTCGTTTCAGATGGGGCTCTTCTTTTGCTGCACCGGCTTCCCGGGTGCACGCCTGTCGGACGCATAGCTCCGCGATGCCTCAAACCCTCGCGTCGTAGTCGTCGTGGCCAGCCCGCAGCCAGCACCGCGGTAGACGCCGCAATAGGCATCGCGGGTCCGATTGGCTATTCGATGGTTCCGAATGTCTATCTCCCCGGTTCTGGCTTTCCCTGGCGGAAGCTGCCAAAAGCATGTGATGCATGGTTCTGAATCGCCCGAAAAGCACCTACCCGCAGACACCCGACCGATACCCACGGAACGGCCCTTCGGCTGGATTATGGAGGTGCAAATTCGAGGCGATTCAAGCCGCGAAAGGGCGACGGCCGAAGGGAAGCATCTCGGAAGGCTCCGCCTGAAAAGCCCGGCAGCCTGTTCCGGAGCGGCGAATCGCAGGACCAAGGAGAGACAAATGGCAAAGATCAAGGCTCAGCTCAACCGCATCGCTCTTCGCGCCGCCGATGCCGACAAGGCAGTGGAGGATCTGAACAAGCTCCTGGGCGTGACCTTCTACGGCCCATACGATGACGAGCACATGGGACTGCGCGTCGCCCTTCCAAAGAGCGGCGGCATCGAGGTCATGGCACCTATGCACGACCACGACGCTATCGGCGCCTACCAGAAGCTCCAGACCGAGGGCGAGGGCATCAGCGGCATCGCCATGCGCGTTGACGACTTCGACGCCATGAAGGAGCACCTGGCCGAGATGGGCATCACCCCCATGGTGGAGTTCAACCACGGCAAGTTCCGCGAGATGATCATCGCTCCCCAGCCGGCAACCCATGGCCTGGAGATCGCCATCAACGAGTTCCCCGACGCAAACGGCGCAGCCATCCAGGTGGCCCTCGACATGGGCGTGGAGTGGACCGACGTGTGCGACTGGGACGCCCGATAGAAGGCGAGTTGAGGAAGAACCATGAAGACCATCGCAGCATTCAAATGGGCCATGAATCCCCACAATGAGCTCATGGCCACCGACGGCACCCTGAAGTGGACCGCCAACAGGCAGGACACCAGCGACGATGACATGGCCGCCATCAAGGTGGCCGTTGACCTGGCGGCAGGCGACGAGGTAGTGGCCCTCACCGTGGATTCCGGCGACCTGTCCTTCGCCGCAGCCCGCGGAGCCGATCGAACCGTCGCCATCAGCGGCGTGGAACCCTCCGCCCAGCCCCTTGAGATCGCCCAGGCCCTGGCAGACGCCATCGACGAGCTGGGCATCGGAGCCGTGGCTATCGCCGACTGCTTCTGGAGCCCCATGGTGGCTCCCCTGACCGCAGGCATCCTGGGTTGGCCCTGCATCATGGGTGTCGATGAGGCCCGTGCCGAGGGTGACGACATCATCGTCACCCGCAGGTTCGGCACCGGCACCCAGGACGTGAAGGTCACCGGCAAGGTGATCCTGGGCGTGGCAGCCCGCCGCCAGGAGGAGAAGGCCCCATCCATGCGTGCCGTTCTCCAGGCCCGCAAGAAGCCCGTGGACAAGGCGGACAAGACCGCTGTTCCCGTTGCCCTGTTCCAGCAGGACGGCGTCCGCAAGCCTGAGGCTCACGTTTCCCGCGTATTCGATGCCACCGAGGATCTCGATGGCGCCATCGAGCAGTTCATTTCCGCATGCAAGGCCGAAGGGGTGTTGTAGATGACTCAAGAAGTATGGGCTGTCGTCGCTGACGACATGAACGCAGCCAGCGTCGTAGGCGCCGCGCTGCAGACCGGCGCACCCGTTCGCGGTATCGTAGTGGGCTCCCGGGAGCTGGCCGACAAGGTGGCATCCCTGGGCGTCTCTAAGGTTTCCTGGTTCAACACGGAAACCGTCCTTGCGGAATCTTATGCCTCCGCCGTCAGCAAGCTGGCGTTCGAGGCTCCCCAAGCATTGTTCGCAGCCGATGAGGCTACCGCACGCGTTATCGTTGGCAATGTGGCTGCCAACCTCAACGCTCCGACAGCAACCCTGGTGACCTCAGTTAGGCTCTCTGGGGAACAGGCAGCCGTTGAGCACCAGGCGGCAGAAGGCGCAGCCATCAAGGTGCTCACGGCTCCCGTTCCGGTGGCCTGCATCATCGCCGACGGCGGTGCTGAGGCCGAGGTAACCTCTGCTGCCGAGGTGGAGGAGATGCCCGTTGAGGCCTCCGACCAGCTGGTGGCCCTGGCTGTTCATGAGGAAGAGGGCGGCGGCGTTTCCCTGGCCACTGCCGATCGCGTGGTGAGCGCCGGCATCGGCGTGGGCGTCAAGGAGAACCTGGCCCTGGTGGAGAACCTGGCCGAGGCCCTGGGCGCAGAGAGCGCCTGCAGCCTGCCCCTGTGCGACAACTACCACTGGTACGAGCACGGCCGCGTGGTGGGATCCTCCACCCAGAAGATCTCGCCCCGCTTTTACCTGGCATGCGGCGTGTCCGGTCAGCCCCAGCACATGATGGGCGTTCGCGGCGCCAAGACCATCGCCGCCATCAACAACGATCCCGAGGCCCTCATCTTCAAGGAGGCCAAGTTCGGCATCCTCGGCGACCTGAAGGAAGTGCTTCCCGCCCTTACCCAGGCGGTGAAGAACGCGTAACCCTCTCCTGCGTTCCCGACGCGTGATCTCTGAGGGGCAGATTACCAGTGCGGGTCGGCCCAACTGCACTACGGTCGACCCCCGCACCCTTGATCCAGCGGGACGCTTCGCAAGCGTACGACCCCCAGGTGCCCCTGGGGTGATTATTGGAATCCCATAAAAAGGAGGAAACAATGGCTGAATTCGACGTTGAGTACGACCTGGTGGTGTGCGGTGGCGGCGCATCCGGCAAGTCCGCCGCCCTCATTGCGGCTCGCGCCGGCAAGCGCGTGGTCATCCTGGAGAAGATGCCCGAGACCGGCGGCCTGTCCGTGTTCGCCGAGGGCACTGCTGCCTTCGAGTCTTCCGTTCAGAAGGAGCTGGGCACCCCACGTCTGGACAAGTACCATTTCCCCACCAAGCAGGAGGGCATCGAGAAGTTCATGGGCTACAGCCATCAGCGCGCCAACTACGACGTGGTGCGTGCCTTCGTGGACAACTCTTCTGAGACTATCGACATCTACCGCGACCTGGGCGTGGTGTACAAGACCTGCGACATCGCCGCAGAGGACGACCCCAACGAGATATGGACCTTCCACCTTCCCGAGGGCCTGGGTGCCCATTGCCAGGAGGTGCTGCTGTCCGCCGTTGAGCAGGAGGACGTGGATATCTTCGTGAACACTCCCGCCAAGGAGCTCATTGTCGAGGATGGCAAGATCGTGGGCGTTCTGGCTGAGTCCGAGGGCGAGCCCCTGCGCGTAGGCGGCAAGGCCGTGGTGTTGGCCACCGGCGGCATGGGATCCAACCCCGACCGCATCGCCAAGTACAGCTGGTTCGCTCCCGCTGCCTACAACATGAACACCCTGACCCCGCTGCAGAACATGGGCGACGGCCTTGACATGGCCCTGGCTGTGGGCGCCGATCCCACGCTGATCACCACCTGCCCGCTGCTGGCGGCAGGCGGTCGCGACATGACCATGGATTCCCAGTGCGGCGGTGCCGGCGTGAACCCCGGCGTATGGATCAACAAGTCCGGCAAGCGCTTCTGCGCCGAGTCCGTGGCCGAGAACATCGGCGACATCGGCTCCTTCTACGGCAAGCAGCCTAGCGGCATCGTGTGGTCTATCCTTGACGAGGCCAACTACCAGCGCCTGGTGAACGAGGGCTCCGAGATCGCCATCGGCGAGTTCGTGGTGTACCACAAGCCAATGGATCGCCTGCCCATCGAGATGGAGGCCAACATCGAGAGCGGCCTGGTGAAGAAGGCAGACTCCTTCGACGAGCTCGCTGGCCTCATGGGCGTGGACGTGGACACCTTCGTGGCCACCATGGACGATTACAACGAGGCCTGCGAGAAGGGCTTCGATGACGCTTTCAACAAGAAGCCTCAGTACCTGCGCCCCATTGCCCAGGCTCCGTTCTACGCGATCCCCCTGGCCACGGGCACCATGGGCTCCGCCGGCGGCATCCGCATCAACGGCAACATGCAGGTGGTGGACGTGGACTACAACCCTATCCCCGGTCTCTATGCCGTGGGCCTCGACGCCACTGGCCTCTATGGCGACTCCTACAACATGGAGATCCCCGGCGCAGCTAACGGCTTCGCCCACACCTCCGGCCGCATCGCCGCACGCCATGCCGTAGCCACCTACATGCAGTAGGCCATCTGGCACTGGCGCTCTTTTGCCTGCCGGCTCGAAACCGCCTTCTCTTGGGCGATTCCCGGCAGCCGGCAGGCGAACCGACTTGCTTGTAATTCCGATTGAAAGGAAGACATCATGACCAACATCCCTAAGCTGGCAGGCGCCCCCAACTTCGGTACCCTGCCCACCCCCGAAGGCTCCGTAGCCAAGCGCCTCGAGGGCAAGAAGATCCTGCTCACCGGCACCACCAAGGGCGTGGGCAAGGTGGCCCAGGAGCTCCTGTGCGCCCATGGCGCCTTCGTATGCGGCTCTGGCACCACTCCCGGCGTGGCCGATTCCGTGGCAGCTGGCCTGCGCGCCAAGGGCTACAAGGCTGAGGGCTTCCAGGCCGACCTGGGCGATTATGACCAGGCCCGTGCATGGGTCGAGCGCTGCGCCGAGGTCATGGGCGGCATCGACGTGGTCATCAACAACGCCTCCAAGCCCGAGATGCTCCCCTTTGAGCAGATGGACCCCGAGTCTTGGCGCAAGTCGCTGCGCAATGAGCTGGACATCGTGTACAACGTGTGCCACGCAGCCTGGCCTTACCTGAAGGAAGCTGACGGTTCATCCATCATCATCACCTCCTCCACCAACGGCCTGCAGGGCTCCAACTCCCCACAGTCTGCTCACGCTGCCGCCAAGGGCGCTTGCCTTGCCCTGGCTCGCCAGCTCGCCGGTGAGGGCGGTCCTTTCGGCATCCGCTGCAACTCCATCACCCCTGGTCTGATCTGGACCGAGGCCATGGCCAACATCCCTCAGGAGATGGCAACCGGCCTCATCGCAGCGCAAACCACTCAGCAGGCTATCGATCCTATGGACATCGCTTACGCATACCTGTTCCTTGCCTCCGATGAGTCCCGCTTCATCACCGCAGCCAACCTGCCCGTTGATGGCGGTTGCGCAGGTGCTGTCACCGGCGGCATGCAGGGCGATCAGAAGGCCCTGGTCCTGTAGGCTCGCGCCTGATTTCGTCTCTGCCGGCCGAGCCCAGTGGCAGATGAACCCTCTAGGTTTGGGGTTCGGCCGGCTTCGAGGCTTCGGCGTCGCCTGGCGATCGGAAGGGAAGGCCAGGCGGCGGTAGCTCGTCATTGAAAGAAGGGAACAATGGCTAACATCAAAGGTCCTGCAGGCTTCGGCGAGTGCATGAACATCTTCATGAATATCGCCATGGGCATCATCATCACCCTTGCCATCAACATCTGCGTCTGCATGCAGGTGGGCATGAACATCATGACCCCGGAGGCAGTGATCGCCTCCTGGTTCTCCAGCTTCGTGATCGGCTATACCGCCGGCGAGCTGGGAGATCCCATGGGCTGGGCCATGAAGCTGGCCGCCAAGGTCAAGGCCGGCGGCTTCGTCACCTGGGTCATCCAGGCAGTGGTGCTGGGCACCTACTTCGGCATGATCATCCTGGCCGGCAACATGCTGGTGAACAACCTTGCTGCTGGCGGTGTGGCCGCATGGCTGGGCGGTTTCGCCACCTGGGCCGTGTTCGTCGAGATCTGCGCCGTCATCGCCGTGTTCGTCATCATCAAGCCCTGCATGGCACTCTCCGCTTCCGTCTCGGGTTTCAACCCCGCCCAGGCAGAGGCATCCCAACACTAGCCACGTTTTCTATCGAAAGGTAAAGCGAAATGAAAAACAAGTTCTATCCACGGTTGTTCGAGCGCGGTTATGTGGGCAATCTGGAGGTGGCCAATCGTGCCATCCGCATGCCCATGGGCACTGAGCTGGGAAATCCTGACGGCTCTCCAAGCTGGGCAACCGTGAAGGCGTATGCCGAGGCAGCCGACGGCGGCACCGGCATCGTGTTCATGGATAACGCGGGCGTCACTCAGTTCCACCACGTGGGACTGTCCATTGCTTCCGACAACTACATCGGCCCCATGTCCTTGCTCGCCAAGACTATCAAGCAGCATGGTGCCGTCCCCGGCCTGCAGATCGTCCATCCGGGTCGCGATGCGGCGTTCGTGCGCGGCGATGACCTTATCTCCTCTTCCCGCATCATGTGGGAGCCCTGGTACGAGAACGGTGGCGGCGTGCCCCGTGAGCTCACCATCGAGGAGATCCATGAGTTCGTGGAGTACTTCGGCGACGCGGCGGCGCGCGGCCAGGCTGCTGGCTTCGAGATCATCGACATCCATGCCGCCTGCGGCGTTCTGCTGAGCAACTTCCTGTCGCCTCTGAACAACACCCGCAACGACATGTACGGCGGAAGCCTGCATAACCGCGCCAGGTTCCTGGTGGAGGTCATCCGCAACATCAAGAAGAAGTGCCCCGGCATGCCTGTGAGCGTGCGCCTGTCCGGCATCGACTTCGAGCCCGGCGGCATCACCGTGGAGGAGACCTGCGAGGTCGCCAAGATGTGCGAGGCCGCAGGTGCCGACGCCATCAACATCACCTGGGGCTCCCATGCCGAGGTCATCAACGCCTCCGGCATGCTGTCCAAGCACGGCGCCAACAACGTGGAGGCCGCCAAGGCCATCAAGGCTGCGGTCAGCATCCCCACCATGCTGTGCGGCGGCATCTACACCCCCGAGATCGGCGAGAAGCTGCTTGAGGACGGCGTTTGCGACTTCGTGGGCATCGGCAAGCCTGCCCTGGCTGACCCTATGTGGGCGAAGAAGGCCAAGGAAGGCCGTCCCGAGGACATCCGTCCCTGCATCGCATGTGGCGTAGGCTGCCACGACCGCGGCATGCTGTCCGGTGGCGTGGTGCAGTGCGCAGTGAACGCCTCCCTGTACAAGTTCGATGAGCCCGTGTATCCGGCTGCCGAAGAGCCTAAGCGCGTGATCGTGGTGGGCGCCGGCCCCGCTGGTTGCGAAGCCGCCATCACGGCCAAGAAGTGCGGCCACGACGTGACCGTGTACGAGAAGCGCCAGATCGGCGGCGTGCTGAAGGAGGCCACGGTAGCCGAGTGCAAGTACGACCTGGGGCGTCTTGCTGAGTACTACAAGACCCAGCTGGCCAAGGAGGGCATCCCCGTCATCAACGAGGAGGCTACGGCCGACACCATCATCGACGGCGGGTACGATGTGGCCATCCTGGCTATCGGCGCGAAGGTCCGCAAGCTCAACGTCGACGGCGAGGACGATCCATCCGTGGTGTACGCCATGGACTTCCTGGATGCAGGCGCTGCCACCGATGCCGAGAGCATCGTGGTCGTGGGCGGCGGCATCGTGGGCGCCGAGACCGCTCTGACCTTGGCGGAAGACCAGGGCAAGAAGGTCACTATCACCACGCGCCAGCCGGAGTTCTTCGTTCCCGGCGTCATGGGCATCGCGTACATGGTGCGCCTGCAGATGGCGGGCGTGGAGGTTCGCACCTCTACCCAGCTGGTTGCGGTGAAGGACGGCAAGCCCATGTTCGCCGGTCCTCGCGGCCTGGAGACCCTCGATGTGGACCAGACCATCATCTCCTCCGGCTTCGTGCCCACCTTCAACCCTGTGCGCGACGAGCTTGAAGCCAGGTCTGACACCCTTCGAGTGATCGGCATCGGCGACTGCAAGGCCTCTCGCATGGTCATGGATGCCGTGCATGAGGGCTATATGGCCGGCTGCAATCTGTAATCGAGCATCTATAGCCAGGTGGGCTCTTTCAGCCGGCCTCACCTGGCATTGATGGATAGGGCTTGCGCGGACCTGCCAATGAATCGCCCGGGTTCGCGCGAGCCCTTTTGGCAAGGAATGCCAAGGGAATTTGCATGATGTTGGTTTTGTGGTTTGTCTAATCATCGATTGATTTTCTTCGATACTTGACTAGACGGACGGGAGAAACAAGGCCGGCCATCAGGTGCCATGGCGGTGCTTGGCGGCTCGGGTCCATGGATTGCGACGGAAGTCATGCGCCTTGCAGACCAGCGGAACGGCTTCCCTCGGATTGTGAGAATGTTTCTGAGAGTAGGAGAGAACATGGCAAGACTGTCGATCGCTCCACGGTCGGCCGACTTCAAGAAGTTCGGCACGTTCCTGAGCGACTACCAGCGTCGCATCGAGGCGACGCCTCCCGGAATGTGCCCGGTTGCGCTGCAGCTTGACTTGCTGCGTGCGGGCGGGTGCCAAACCTGCGGGAAGTGCACCCCCTGCCGTGAGGGAATCCCCCAGTTGGAGGCCCTGGTTCAGGAGGTGCTTGATTTCGATGCCGATAGCCAGACCCTCAAGGACATGCGCAAGCTGGCCACCGTCATCCGCGACAGCGCAGACTGCGCCATCGGCTACCATGCCGCCGACATGTTCCTGCAGGGCATGGACACTTTCGCCGACGAGTACGAGAGCCACGTTGCCGAAGGATCCTGCCAGGAGGGCGTGGAGCAGACCATCCCCTGCGTCACCCAGTGCCCTGCCCATGTGGATATCCCCGGCTACATCGCCCTTGCCGGCAACGGCGACTACGCGGGCGCGGTGAACATGATCCGCAAGGACAACCCCTTCCCCACCATGTGCGCCCTGGTGTGCGAGCACCCCTGTGAGGAAGTGTGCCGCCGCCAGCTCATCGATGCCCCGGTGAACATCCGCGGCATCAAGCGCTTCGCCGTGGACATGGCCCCCGCCGATACCGTGGCCGTTCCCAAGCGCCTGCCTGACACTGGCAAGAGGATCGCCGTCGTGGGCGGCGGCCCGTCCGGCCTCACCTGCGCCTACTACCTGGCCCTCATGGGCCACAGCGTCACCGTGTTCGAGGGACGCAAGCAGCTCGGCGGCATGACCCGCTACGGCATTCCCGCCTACCGCTTCCCCCGGGAGCTGCTGGACCGCGACATCCGCGCCGTGCTGTCCGTCGGCAACATCGAGGTCAAGCTGAACACCTGGATGCACAAGGAAGATGAGGAGCGCATCTGCTCCGAGTACGACGCCGTGTACGTGGCCGTGGGCGCGCAGATCGGCAAGACCCTGCGCCTGGAGGGCTCCGACGCCCAGGGCGTCATGAGCGCCGTCGAGCTGCTGGGCCGCATCGGCGACGACGACTACCCCGACTTCACCGGCAAGAAGGTGGCCATCATCGGCGGCGGAAACGTTGCCATGGACTGCTGCCGCACCGCCGTGCGCCTGGGCGCCGAGGAGGTCACCTGCGTGTACCGCCGCCGCATCGAGGACATGACCGCCCTGCCCGCCGAGATCGAGTCGGCCATGCAGGAGGGCGTCGAGATGATGACCCTGCAGGCCCCCGACTCCATCGAGGTGGACGAGAGCGGCCATTGCGCGGCCCTCATCACTCAGCCCCAGATGATCGGCGCCGTGAAGGGCGGCCGCCCCGCCCCCGTGAAGGCGAACAAGCCCAAGCAGCGGGTGGAGGCCGACATCGTGCTCATCGCCGTGGGCCAGGACATCATGAGCCTGCGGGTGGGCATGCCCGCCAAGAGCCGCAAGCTCTATGAGGCCGACGATTCCCTGAAGGCCGTGGGCTTCGACAACGTGTTCGTGGGCGGCGACTGCCAGACCGGCCCCGCTACCGTCATTCGCGCCATTGCCGCAGGCAAGGTGGCTGCTTACAACATCGATGAGTTCCTGGGCTTCGACCACCGCATCGATTTCGGTATCGACGCCCCCGCCGCCGAGGCCAACGATCGCACCCCCAAGGGCCGCTGCGAGATAGCCGAGCGCCCCGCCCGCCAGCGCAAGCACGATTTCGAGGGCGTGGAAGAGCCCATGAGCGCGGAAGAGGCCATGCAGGAATGCGGCCGCTGCCTGCGCTGCGATCACTACGGCTGCGGTGCCATGGAGGAAGGCTGGATTCAATATGTCTAATGAATTGAAGTTCGTGAAGGTCACCGTCGACGGCAAGGAGATCCAGGGCGTCGAGGGCATGACCATCCTGGCCGCCGCCAAGATGGCCGGCGTGGAGATCCCCACCCTGTGCTACCTGGCCGGCATCAGCAACATCGGCTCCTGCCGCATCTGCGTGGTAGAGGTGGAGGGCCAGGATGGCCTGGCTGCCGCCTGCAACACCCCGGTGTTCGACGGCATGGTCATCCGCACCAGGTCGCCACGGGTCATTGCCGCCCGTCGCGAGAACCTTCGCACCATCTTGGCTAGCCATCGCAGCGAGTGCACCACCTGCAAGCGCTCCGGAACCTGCGCCCTGCAGAAGCTGTCCAACGATTTCAACCTGGAGGAGCCCGACTTCGACGGCCCCTGCGCTTTCGAGGAGTGGGACCCCAACTTCCCCCTGCAGCGCGACGCCTCCAAGTGCATCCGCTGCATGCGCTGCGTGGCTGAATGCGCCAAGGTGCAGCACTGCCAGGTGTGGGAGATGTCCGGCCCTGCCGCTAACCGCGGCATCAGGGTTACCGGCAATGAGCCCATCGGCAGCGCCAAGTGCGCCCTGTGCGGCCAGTGCATCACTCATTGCCCCACCGGCGCCCTTACCGCTCGCGACGATACCCAGAAGGTGCTGGACGCCCTGGCCGACCCCGACACCATCACCGTCATACAGGTGGCCCCTGCCGTGCGTACCGCATGGGGCGAGCAGATTGGCCTCACCCGCGAGCAGGCCACTCCCGGTCGCATGGCCCAGGCCATGAGGGAGCTGGGCTTCGACTACGTGTTCGACACCGATTTCGCCGCCGACCTGACCATCATGGAGGAGGCTAGCGAGTTCATCGAGTGGGTGAAGGAGGGCAAGCCTCGCCCCATGTTCACCAGCTGCTGTCCCGGCTGGGTGCGCTTCGCCAAGCTGCATTACCCCCAGTTCGTGGAGCAGCTCTCTACCAGCAAGTCTCCTCACCAGATGATGGGCGCCGTGGTGAAGAACACCATGCGGGCCGAGGCCGAGGCTGCGGGCAAGAAGGTGTTCTGCCTGTCCATCATGCCTTGCGTGGCGAAGAAGTACGAGTGCGACGTTCCCCAGCTGGCCACCGAGGCCGGCCGTGACGTGGACGCCGTCATCACCACCCGCGAGTTCGATCGCATGCTGCGCATGTACGGCATCGATGTGGCAGCCCTGCCCGAGGGAAAGTTCGATGACCCTCTGGGACTGTCCACCGGCGCCGCCACCATCTTCGGCCGCACCGGCGGCGTCATGGAGGCCGCCCTGCGCACCGCCGCCAACTTCCTTACTGGCGAGAACCCGCCCTTCACCGTATGCGACACCACGGCAGCTACTCCCGACCGCCCCTGGGTGGATAAGGAAATCGAGGTGGCGGGCCTGCACCTGCGCATCGCCATCGCCAGCGGCCTGGAGAACACCGCCAAGCTGCTGGATGCCCTGGAGTCCGGCCAGGCAGCTTACGATTTCGTGGAGATCATGGCGTGCCCAGGCGGTTGCGTGGGCGGCGGCGGCCAGCCCATCGTGTTCAACCAGGAGATGCACGCCGAGCGCGCCAAGGTCCTCAACAAGCTCGATGGCGCCGACACCCTGCGCTACTCCCACGAGAACCCTGACATCAAGAAGCTGTATGACGAATGGGTGGGCAAGCCCCTGTCCGAGACCGCCGAGGAGTGGCTCCATACCCATCAGAAGGATTGGGACATCTAGCGGTTCCGCTGCCGATGCCCGTGCCCCTGCATCGGCAGCGCTCTATGGGCCGGGACAGCTAGCTTCCCGCATCGTCTTCGCCCGGGCCATTCCTCTGAGGAGCGATCCTTGGGGGCGTGGGCCGGGTAGGGCGATCCTCCCTGTTTCCCTGTTCAATAACCATGTTGCCTGACCGGAAGATAGGCGTTTCGGCGTCTGTCTGACCCGAAGGCGGCAAGGGCCCTCCCCGTTTGCCCTTGCTCTGCTCCGGATCGCCCGGCTAGGCTCGCAAGAGAAAGCCGACCAGCATGGCCGAGTACCCTTATGATCCAAAGTCGCTTTGTGCCGACGAGTTCATCAACCACCAGGAGATACTGGACACCCTGGAGTACGCCGATGCCAGGAAGGATGACCTGGATTACTGCAGGTCCATCTTGGCGAAGGCCCGGGCCCATGTGAGTCCGGGGAAGGATCACGCCGCAGTGCTCTCTCATAGGGAGGCCAGCGTGCTGTTGGCCTGCGACGACCCCGCCATCAACCAGGAGATCCGGCAGCTGGCCCGCCAGATCAAGCTGGCCTACTACGGCAACCGCATCGTGCTCTTCGCCCCGCTGTACCTTTCCAACTACTGCGTCAACGGCTGCCTGTACTGCCCGTACCATGCCAAGAACAAGCAGATTCCCCGCAGGAAGCTCACCCAGGACGAGGTGCGGGCGGAGGTCATGGCGCTGCAGGACATGGGCCACAAGCGCCTGGCCATCGAGGCCGGCGAGCACCCCAAGGAGAACCCCATCGAGTACATCCTGGAGTGCATGCGCACCATCTATTCCGTCAAGCATCGCAACGGAGCCATCCGCAGGGTCAACGTGAACATCGCCGCCACCACGGTGGACGAGTATCGCATGCTGAAGGAAGCCGAGATAGGAACCTACATCCTGTTCCAGGAGACCTATCACAAGGAGAACTACCTGCGGCTCCATCCCACGGGACCCAAGCACGACTACAACTGGCACACCGAGGCTATGGATCGCGCCATGGAGGGCGGCATCGACGATGTGGGCCTGGGCGTGCTCTTCGGCCTGGACAGCTATCGCTATGAGTTCGCTGGCCTGATCATGCACGCCGAGCATCTGGAGGCGGTGCACGGGGTGGGCCCCCACACCATCAGTGTGCCGCGGGTGAAGCGAGCCAGCGACATCGACCCCAGCCAATTCGACAACGGCATATCCGACGATATCTTCGAGAAGATCATCGCCCTCATACGCTTGACCGTGCCCTATACCGGCATGATCATCTCGACCCGAGAGGGCGAGCAGGTGCGCGCCCGGGCCCTGCAGTACGGCGTCAGCCAGATTTCCGGGGGAAGCCGCACCAGTGTGGGCGGCTACGTGGATAGGGAACGGCCCCACGATACCGAGCAGTTCGACGTCAGCGACCAGCGGTCGCTGGATGAGGTGGTCAACTGGCTCATGCGCAACGACCACATCCCCAGCTTCTGCACCGCCTGCTATCGGGCGGGCCGCACCGGGGACAGGTTCATGGACTTCTGCAAGAGCGGCCAGATCCTGAACTACTGCCACCCCAACGCCCTCATGACCTTGTCGGAATACCTGGTGGACTACGCGTCCGCCGATACTCGGCGGCTGGGAGTGGCCATGCTGAAGCGGGAGCTGGGCAAGGTTCCCGACCCTAAGGTTCGCCAGCGTTGCCAAGAGAACATCGAGGCTATCTTCGCCGGCACGGGCAACGACTTCCGATTCTAGGGGAAGCGGAGGACTGGAAAGCCAGGGCGGACCTGCAGATTCGGTACGTAGGGCGCGAAGGCGATTCGCGCGGAAAGGATTCTCATGAGCTTGAACGATGCGCCTTCGGGCGAGCGCATCCACATCGGCTTCTTCGGCATGCGCAATGCGGGGAAGTCCAGCGTGGTGAACCAGGTGTGCGGCCAGAGCTTGTCCGTGGTCAGCCGGTTTGCCGGCACCACTACCGACCCGGTGCGCAAGGCCATGGAGCTGCTGCCCCTGGGGCCAGTGCTGATAATCGATACCCCGGGCATCGACGACGAGGGCGACCTGGGACTTCTTCGCGTGGAGAAGGCTCGCCAGATACTGCGGCGCTGCGACATCGCCGTGCTGGTGGTGGACGCGTCCCAGGGTCTGCGGGCCCCCGACCAGCAG